>NZ_CP043178.1:3900000-4060736 GCF_014217545.1 Pseudarthrobacter sp. NBSH8 | reverse complement strand
CAATCAGTTCCTCAAAACTTGCGTGCCTGCATTACGTGCAGCCCCAAGTCCCGAACCAGAATGCTGGTTCAGCCTCATCCACAGGGTTATGCACAGTCCGTGGATAATCGGCTACTGAGTCACTCTAGGGGATCAAAAGGCCAGAAGATAGCTGGGAAGTAGCTTGTGGATAATTACACTGTTGTGGTTCGAAACAGCCCCTGTGAGCCACTTCATCCACAGGCTGTGGGGCCAGGTTAACCACAGCCTGGGCCAGGGACCCAGGGGTACCCCGGTTTGACTCTGGCAGGCATTTTGCCCTAACGTTGTGAAGTCCTTTGTGTACGCTTTTTGACCTCTTCTGAATCTCTCTGACGCACCGCGTTTGAGCAGCCGGGGGAAGTATGCACATACAAAACTTAGCGTCGGCCAGTTCTTCCCCTTTTACTGATCGGGTGGGCGCACCTTTGATCCACTGGAGTAACTAACGTGAGCAAGCGGACTTTTCAGCCGAATAACCGCCGTCGAGCCAAGAAGCACGGCTTCCGCCTTCGTATGCGTACCCGTGCCGGCCGTGCCATCCTGGCAGCCCGTCGTGGCAAGGGCCGCACCGAACTGTCGGCCTAGATAACTGACTCGTCGGTAAACTTTTCTTTGCGAGTTTAAGGTGCTGGCCACCCGTAACCGTGTGAGGACTGCAACCGATTTTTCAACAACCGTACGTTCCGGTGTCCGCAATGGACGCCGGAACGTAGTGTTATATGCGGTAGCTATTGCTGCCGACGAACCCAGCCGGATCGGGTTCATCGTTTCCAAAGGTGTCGGGAACGCTGTGGTCAGGAATCTCGTTAAGAGAAGACTGAGAGAAGCCGGTGCTGCCTCGCTGCGCGAGTACGGTACCGGGTTCGCCATAGTGGTCCGGGCTCTGCCTGCGTCCGCTGCCGCCAGCTGGGATCAACTGCTGGCGGACTACAACGCCGCACTGGAATCAACTATGAGCCGGTTGGGCAGCCGCCTTCCGCGGGCTGCTGTAAACGGTTCAACCGGTACAACACAGGAGGGGACACCGCGTGCGTAAGGTAACTGCCGCCGTCGTCCACTACCTACAGCCTGTTGCTGCCGTCGTGGGCACCTTCCTTTGGAACCTGCCCAGAAACATTCTTATTCTGCTGCTTATGGCCTACCGCAAGGTGATTTCCCCTTTGTATGGCCAGGTTTGCCGCTTCTTTCCTTCTTGCTCGGCGTACGCCCTCGAGGCGATCACTGTCCATGGGGCAGTGAAGGGCAGCTGGCTTGCGGCCCGCCGCCTTGCGCGCTGCCATCCGTGGAATGCCGGTGGTGTGGACCATGTCCCCGCCGGCCACCGCCATTGGCCCGAACACCGGACCCCCACAATTGTTGTGCTGAACAACCCGGACAAGTACCTGGCTGCTCAGACTGATGGAGAAGGCCGCCGTGCGGCCTGACGAATAGGGATATCGTATGGACTTCTTTGAAACAATCATGTTTCCGTTCAAGTGGCTGGTTTCCATCATTATGGTGGGCTTCCATGAGGGCCTGACCATCATCGGGCTGCCTGCGGCCAACGGCTGGACCTGGACGCTGTCCATCGTCGGGCTGGTGTTGGTCATCCGTGCTGCCCTGATCCCCGTGTTCGTCAAGCAGATCAAGGCTCAGCGCGGCATGCAGCTCCTGCAGCCCGACCTGAAGAAGCTGCAGGACAAGTACAAGGGCAAGACCGACCAGCTCTCCCGCCAGGCCATGGCGCAGGAACAGATGGCGATGTACAAGAAGCACGGCACTAATCCGTTCTCTGCCTGCTTGCCCATGCTGATACAGATGCCCTTCTTCTTCGCGCTTTTCCAAGTGCTCTCAGGAATCAGCTCTGCGAAGACGCAAGGCAAGGGCATCGGCGCCATGAGCCAGGAACAGGTCATCCAGTTTGACGAGTCCAGCATCTTCGGGGCTCCTTTGTCCTCTGCCCTGCTGCACGGCGGCGCCACCAATGTCTCGGTCGTTGTCCTAAGCATCATCATGATTCTGGCCATGACTGCCTCGCAGTTCATCACGCAGAAGCAGATCATGGCCAAGAACATGTCTGAAGAAGCCATGGCTAGCCCGTTCATGCGCCAGCAGAAGATGATGCTCTACATCCTCCCCGTCGTGTTCGGCGTTGGCGGCATCAACTTCCCCATCGGTGTGCTCATCTACTGGACCACCACCAACCTCTGGACCATGGCGCAGCAGTTCTTCGTGATCCGCCGCATGCCGACGCCGGGATCCCCAGCTGCGAAGGCTCTCGCCGAACGCCGGGCCGCCAAGGGCCTGCCGGCACTGCCCATTCTGGGCGGGAAAAAGGTCGACGCCGAAGCGGAGGCAGCAGCCGCAGCCGCGGCCATCGAGCTAAAGGGACAGCGCGTCCAGCCACAGCGCAAGAACAGGAAGAAGAAGTAATGTCAGCCGAGAGCACCGAACACGCCCTTTCCGACGAGATCATTGACGATCAGGACGAATCAGCGACGGACACCGATGCTTCCCCTAAGGGATCCGCTGCCAGCCGACTCGAAGAGGAAGGCGACGTTGCTGCCGATTACCTGGAGGAGCTCCTGGATATCGCGGACATCGACGGCGACATCGACATCGAAGTCCGGAACGGCCGCACCTACATTTCCATCGTTGTTGAAGAAGAAACCGACAGTCTCGACAGCCTCGTAGGCGAAGACGGCGAAGTCCTGGAAGCTCTTCAGGAACTGACCCGGCTTTCCGTTCTCTCCGCAACGGAGAACCGTTCACGCCTGGTGCTGGACATCAACGGCTACCGTCAGCAGCGCGCCGGCCATCTTCAGAAGATCGCCGAAGACGCGGCTGCGTTGGTCAAGGAGTCCGGCAAAGCCGTGGCACTTGAGCCGATGAGCGCTTACGAACGCAAAATTGTTCACGACGCCGTTGCTGACCTGGGACTCGTCAGCGAGTCCGAGGGCGAAGGCGCCGGGCGTCACATCGTTGTATCCGCAGACTAGAGAATGCTGAACCGCTAATCATGGTTGACATCACGGCAGCAGAATTGCTGGCGGCAGAGAAGATTTTCGGTGACCGCCTCGACCTGGCCAAACGCTACGTAGAGCACCTGGCCACGTCCGGAACGGAACGCGGGCTGATCGGGCCGCGCGAGATCCCACGGTTGTGGAGCCGGCACGTCCTCAACTGTGCCGTCATCGAAAGCGAGATCGCGCACGGTAGCCATGTTGCCGACGTCGGAAGCGGAGCCGGACTTCCCGGACTCTGCCTCGCCATCGCGCGGCCGGACCTCGAACTGACGCTGATCGAGCCGTTGGAACGCCGGGTGATCTGGCTCCAGGAAGTGGTGGACGATCTGGGCCTGACCAACGTCTCGGTGATGCGGACCCGCGCTGAACTGGCGGTCGGCATGGTTAACGCTGACGTTGTGACTGCCAGGGCTGTTTCCGCGCTGAGCAACCTGGCCGGCTTGACCATCCCCCTGCTCGCCGGCAAGGGCGAGGTTGTGGCCATTAAGGGACGCAGTGCGGGCGAGGAAATCGAAAAAGCAGCAAAGGTTATCCGGAAGCTCGGTGGCGTCAAGACCTCTGTAGTGACTGTCGGTGAAAGCCTCTTGGAGGAACCCACCACGGTGGTACGGATCGTCGTCAACAAGTCCCGAAAGATCTCCTAGTCCGGGCCCGGTAGCCTTGGTCTGCGGGACGAAGCGGTTAGGCTAGACAACGGCAGTAAAAGCCGAATGAGAGAGAGTGTGTCCCAGTGACCAGTAGCGAAGCCTCCACACAGCGGATACCCCCGTTTGTGTCTCTGGGGTCAGCACGATCAGTTGCTGGCATGGGTTCCGCGCCGGGACGAGGGGAAAGCCACCCTAATCCGGTTGCAGAGATGGCAACTCTTGCCTCTGTTTCACGTGAAACAACAACGGGTGGCAGGACCAACGTCATGGACACTATGGATGACTCCAGTCCTATCGCCAGGGAGCTCGCGCACGAGACCAGGCGCCGCGAACGGCTGGTAGATCGCAAACTTCCGAAACCAGAGAAAACACGCATCTTCACGGTGTCCAACCAAAAGGGTGGGGTCGGCAAAACCACCACCACAGTGAACATCGCCGCTGCCCTGGCCGCAGCTGGTCTGAACGTTCTGGTCATTGATATCGATCCCCAGGGCAACGCATCCACCGCCCTAGGAGTCGAGCACCATGCCGACGTGGATAGCATCTACGATGTCCTGATCAACGATTTCCCTCTTGCCGACGTGGTGGCCCCCTGCCCGGACATCAGTAACCTGATCTGTGCTCCTGCCACCATTCATCTGGCCGGTGCGGAGATTGAGCTTGTCTCGCTGGTGGCCCGTGAACAGCGCCTTCGCAGGGCGATCGATGTGTATGCCAAGACCCGGGCGAAGAATGGCGAAGAACGCCTCGACTACATTTTTATTGACTGCCCGCCGAGCCTTGGGTTGCTCACGGTTAATGCCTTCTGCGCTGCTGGTGAGGTCCTTATCCCCATCCAGTGCGAGTACTACGCCCTGGAAGGCTTGAGTCAGCTCCTTAAGAACATCGAGATGATCCAGAAGCACCTGAATGCAGATCTGGTGGTCTCCACAATTCTCCTCACGATGTATGACGGCCGAACCAACCTTGCCGCCCAGGTGGCAGCGGAGGTTCGCCTGCACTTCCCGGAACAGGTTCTGGGTGCTGTAGTCCCTCGCTCGGTGCGGATTTCAGAAGCCCCGAGCTACCAGCAAACAGTCATGACCTACGATCCTTCCTCCAGTGGAGCCCTGTCTTACCTGGAAGCCGCAGCAGAAATCGCTGAACGCTAGAATCTTCAAGAAGTGCAACAACCGGAGTCCGGCAAGTTCTGACTCTTCCATCGGAGGGATTTATCCATGAGCGAAAAGCGACGTGGCCTGGGCCGCGGTCTTGGCGCACTCATTCCAAGTTCCGCCGGTAGTGCGTCGGGCAATGGCAGCGCTGTGTCGCGGCCCGTGGATCTCTTCTTTCCGGAAGGCCGTAAGAAAGTCGTTTCCTCCGACGACACTTCCGGGAATGGCGGGGCAGTTTCGGATGCTTCCACATCTTCCACATCTTCCGCGTCGGGTGCGCCGGTTAGGACCAACGACGTACCCGTAGAGAATAAGGCAGCTGCGCCAAAAACGGCCTCCCCCGCCAAATCGTCCGTCAAGTCAGCCGACAAGCCGCCGGCAGCGAAAGCTCAGGCCAAGGCTCCTGCGAAAGTTCCGGCCAAGAGCCGTGTCGCTGTCTCGGCGGTGGAAGATGGGACCGCGCCGGTTGAAGCCGTGACTGATGTGTCAGTATCCGAGGTCCCTGTGTCTGGTGCACCCGCTTCTCAGGCTACTGAAACAGAGAGCAAGGCGGATAACGGTGTAGATCTTGTGGAAGTTCCCGGTGTGCGTTTTGCCGAAATTTTGGTCACCGACATCCATCCGAACCGGAAACAGCCCCGCTCAGTCTTCGATGAAGATGACATGGCGGAGCTTATCCACTCTGTGCGCGAAATCGGCGTCCTCCAGCCAATTGTGGTTCGTACCTCAACCGAAGAAGGTGGAGAACCGTACGAGCTGGTGATGGGTGAGCGTCGCTGGAGGGCAGTACAGGCGGCCGGGATGGAAACCATCCCCGCCATCGTCCGGGACACCACCGATGATGACCTCCTCAGGGACGCACTGCTGGAGAACCTGCACCGCAGCCAGCTGAACCCGCTCGAGGAGGCGGCTGCCTACCAGCAGTTGCTAGAAGACTTCGGAACCACTCACGAGCAGCTCGCGGATCGCATTGGCCGTTCACGTCCCCAGGTTACGAACACGCTGCGCCTGCTTAAGCTTCCACCTCTGGTTCAGCGTCGTGTGGCGGCGAGCGTTCTCTCCGCCGGCCACGCCCGTGCATTGCTGGCCCTCCCGGATGCGGCCGCCATGGAACGCCTCGCCCAGAAGATCGTGGCTGAAGGCATGTCTGTTCGGGCAACCGAAGAGGCCGTCACTCTTTACCAGGATCCTGCGAAGCCCGCGAAGAACAACATCCCCCGTCCGGGGGCCCGCCATGAGCGCCTGGACTACCTGGCATCCTCGCTGTCGGACCGCTTGGACACCAACGTCAAGATTTCTCTGGGTGTCCGCAAGGGGCGTGTCAGCATTGAATTCGCCAGTGTTGAAGACCTGAACCGTATAATGGACGTCCTGGCGCCAGGATCCGAAAACTAGCATTGTGCTCTCAAAGAAGGGGCCTGTTTCACGTGAAACAGGCCCCTTCTTCACGTCTGGCACGATTCCCTTCCTACACTCTCTGAGTCGATTCTGGTTCCGACCATATCGGGGGAAGGACAGCCCTGCATCCTGAGCCACCCGGTCACATGCAGTATCGCCAGAGGCTGCTGGAATACTGCTGGCGGTGTAACTTTGGTTCGGCACCGTCAGCGGCCATGGACGACCCCCGACACGTGTCACGTGTCCTGTCTTCGCGGCACCGGCGGCACCGGAAACGCCGAAGCCCGGCGGCGTTAGGATTGCTGACCCACTAGAAGTGTGCACTGGCCGAGATGTAGATAGTCAGGGCCGCCGTTCTCACAAGATGACAGCGCTGGGTGGGCTGTGTAGGGACGCAGGAGACCCTGATATCGGCCCAGGTATCCTTCCGCAGACGTCCTGTGGCGCTGAAATAGTTGAAGAATGCCTCAATGCTGAGGGTTCCGTCAGGGTTCGCCCAGGTGCCCACCCGGCTCAGCGGGAACGAGGCGGCGTTTCGTGTCCTACTGCCAGTCCGTTGCCGCGGCGGAGACGGCACCCCGACTGTCCGCGCGTTTGGTGGCCTGAGCCGCCATGCCTGCCTCGTTGCGTGCGCGGTTGGTGCTTGGCTTGCTGATCCTGTCTGACCGGCGTGCCAGAACGGGATCCCTTGGACCTGCTGCTCGGTCGGATAATCCCTCGCGAAGGGTCCCGGCAGCATAATTTCGGTTGTAGAGGGAAACTCTCCGGCTGTTTCACGTGAAACACCGCCAGAGCTTGTGTGAAATCATGTCAGTGGCTCTGGCTCTGGCTCTGGCTCTGGCTCTGGCTCTGGTTTTGGCAATCCTTTTGGCGTAACCCAGGATCTCGACTCTTGAACTAGCCGGAGTGTCACTTGGTCCATATCTGTATAGGACGAAGGGGGTTTCCCCATTATCAGCCTTGAACAAAGCCCGCATCTTCAGTCAGCGCCGAGCAGACGTACTCCCACAATGCTTCTTGGGTGGGCCTGGTCCTCGGCAAAAATGGCCCAAGTGGTTTCACGTGAAACGTGGAGACTAACCGAGTGTGCCGTGCCTGACTCTGCCCATCCCCGGTCTACTCCCATAGCAATTCAATGGACCACCTGCGGGTCGGACCACGTGGCGTTCATGGTTCATAGCCGACGGAGAACTTAGACTCCGTCTCCGGAAGCATATCCGGCCGCCCCTTGGCGGCGGCGTGTGCCCACAGAGGGGTACATGCGCCGCGGGACAGCTTGACGTCCTCTTGGACTCCGTAGGGGCCTGGCATGGCGCTTCAGAAGGCCAGAGTGGACAAGTCGCCCGTAGCTCACGTCTGATATTCTGTTCGGTCGACGGTGGAGAGGCCAACCAGAATGAATCCAAGCGCTGCCAGGTCGCTGATGGAACAACGGCCAGGGACTTGCCCCGATTTTGGGGCAGCACATAAGGAACCGGCTGAGTGGTGGTGCTGTCCGCCCACAGGGATCAGTAACCTCTGCACAGACAGACAGACAGACGGCGCCCTGGAATTCCCCATGAGGCCTGGTGTCGATTGATGCGCGGTACAGATGGCCTACAGCCCAGAACCGAATCTGCGGTGCTGCTCAATACACACCAACTTCAGAAATGTATGTCAATGCCTTGGGCAACCCATGGGGTCGCCGGATACCGCATCTGCGGTGCTGCTCAATACACACCAACTTCAGAAATGTATGTCAATGCCTTGGGCAACCCATGGGGTCGCCGGATACCGCATCCGACAGGTCTATAGAGGACTAGCCCTGCGACATTATTGGTGGTCTGCGCTTCGTCGGAGCATCTCGGCACAGCGAGGAGAAGGACTAGCTTCCTCGACGTGGCCTCTCCCCCACGCGACGCAATCCTGAGGTGGACGTTATATGCCCGGATTCGCATTGGACGGCAGAGAAATGAACCTGAGGGTAGTCCGAGTCATCTGGCCTGATGCAAGTTTGAGGTGGGCTGGACAGGCCATTCGCGGTGACTTAACGGATCGGGACTCCAGCGGTACCCATTCACCAGCGCCACCAATTCAGGCAAGTGGCTGTCTGAACTTGAAAGAGCATCTTCCCCAGACCCGAGCCATTCTGTCTATGGGCCAGAAACCGAAGAGAACGAATGTGGGTTGTGAGCATTCCGTGTATTGTCGGGCGCGTCAATCCCATCGCACCAGGAGGTGAAGCCGTTCCAGTTTGGGGGCGGCACGGTGTGAATTGCACGGTGGATATCGCTGTGGATAACTTTGTGGATAGATTGATTGGTGGCCAGGATCACTAGGATATTCGCCGCACACCAGCGCGTCGCGGGACCGTCCGCCTGCCTGCGCGTCCGAGTCCGTCTCTGGTTCCGTTTCACGTGAAACATTACTAAGCCACCACCCAATGCGCCCTTTGCTCGGAAAAGAGCCGCGATTAGTTGGATTTGGGTCAATATTTCTAAGCTAGTATGAGCGACGCCACTTCCGTGTTGCTGGTCCCTGGATAGTTTCCGATTTGAGTGTGGCCGCTGAGCTGGAATGCGGACTCGGCTACGCTGTGTCCAAGATTTACGGACCGGTGGACATACCTGTGGATATCGATGTGGATAACTTTTGGGGATAACCTCGATATCGGTGGAATGGGCATGCGACGGAAATCCGTGAGGTGAGCCTACCGGCCGCACTTCGGATGAAGACGTGTGGCCCTTGTGCTGGCTTCAGTGGCACCTGGCGCAGGTGCACGCACGTAGACGGCGACGGGCAGTGCTGTAACCGACTTGCGCCCGAGAGGATCGGACGAGTCCTTGGGTTCGAAGGCGCGCCACTGCCTTCGTTTAGGGCCCGCGTCTGACTCCTTGTTCGGTCCCCTACTCTGCCAGGCGTCCATCATTTGTGGTGATCTGACCGGGAGCCGTAGCGCAGGCCGGCTTGTTGCGCCCGTCAGTAGGTCGACTCCACAGTGCTACCTTTCCAGCGGACATTGGTCGTTGACGCTCGGGACGCGGGGAAATGTGTGAAGCCTCGGGCTGAGGCAACAGGCGGCTAAGGGCGGCCGCGTAGATCGTGTTGACGTTGGTTTACGCTGAGGGCCCCGTCTGCTGAGCAGACTGCGTAGTACGTAGGTCCATGCCGGTCGTCCCTCGTTTGCAGAGCAGACTGCGACATTTATGATACGGCTCAGCCGGTGGCAGGCAGGAAAATTGCCACGGGGACTGTGGAGTTAGCTGGGCTGCAGAACGCTCCCGCGGGTTGAGACTTTGGTTCACTCGTGGCCGGGCGGCCCGGGTGTACGTGAGGTGCTTCGTGGGTCCGCACGTAATGACTACTCGTCGGTCGCAAGAGTCTTGAAATGGCTATTGGGCCACCCGTCAGTTCGCTGCCGTGGCCGACTGGTAGCCTACGTGATACGTGAGATGGGGTGTCCTATCCAGTCGGGCGCGGCATCTCTTCGCTGAGTTCGTTTCACGTGAACCGTCTTGTTGGTGGCCCGGTCGACTGTCTAGCTATGCCCAGCGTTGACTGTGTTTCACGTGAAACAGTCGCCGCAAAGAGGCGTCGGCGTTCTATGTCTGCTGCGCTGAAGTTTATCCCAAGGGGCACAAAAGATGTCGGGGGTAGGCGTGCCATTGATGCGATCACGGGCGCCATATACGGGATAGGCCCGCAGCCGTGTGGGTTCAGTAGATAGGCTGGCCAGGGGCTGGCAGTCACCCCGTGTGGAGTGTGATTCTTGGCTGGAGGCATCCTAGGAGAGGCAGCGCGCATCCCCAGGTCTAAGGTGCCGAATTCATTGCGTTACTTTGGTCATTTCGTGGCAGGCCCCCGCACCGTGGGTCAGGCATATTTCGCTGAACTGTTGGTTGCATGTGGATGGATGGGTTCGGCGGAGGCGGACGCGACCGGTCTGGTTGCAGCGGTTTCGACCGCATATGAGCTGTCTATATGCATGGCGCGTGGCATCAGCCACCGTGCTGAAGCCTGAGCTAAGTATGCGCCGAGATCAGGCGTAGAACACGGCTTTGTAGGCATCACTGCCGCTCATATCCAGGCTTCTTCCAATCTGTCGGTTCTTTCTAATCCGTCAGCTCTCCCAACCAAAATCCATGGCCCGCTGTCCGACCAGCTGCGCCGGGTCGACATCGTTAGGAACCACCGCTTCTCGACGTAGCAGTTGCGCGTATCGGTGCTTGATTCAATCAAGGGACGACCAACACTGGTGGAGCTAAAAGTGTGGCCAGATGCTGTCGATTCACTCGATGTTTCACGCCGCGAGTCCACCAATGTTCGGACTGAGCAGCTCGGCTATTTCGTTGGTTCCACTGAAATAGATAGACAATTAATTTATCCGGACTCATTTTTTGAAGTTTGATACTTCAGATTATGAGGGAAGGGGCTAGTTATTCGGCACTCCGCGAACCTGACCCGCGTGATCAATGCTTGAGGTCGTCGTGAGCAGTCTAGCCGCGATCAGGCAAGGGACGCCAGCTGATGCGGGGTCGGACTGCGTTTCACGTGAAACACTGCAAGTGATTCAGATCTGTTCGGGACTCAGGACCACGCACCATAAAAGGGGCGGGGCTGCTTTATGGCAGGGTACCAATCCGAAGCGCTGGCGCGGTGCCAAAGCGGGATGCCAGTCTGACCTGTTGACCAAGACCCTGGGCACGTCTTGGATTGTATTGTTGTCCCTCCGGGAACACGGAGACGTAGGCGATGCTCTCCTGCAGCACTCGTCGATGTTTCACGTGAAACATAGGCCCGGCTAGTCGCCGTGCGTAAAATGTACGGGATTGGATGAGGAAATCGAATGGTCTAGGGGAGGCAAATCGGTGCCGACTTGCCCCTGCAAGCGAAACGACATTCCGATGGGTCGGGCTGCAGGACTCCACATCCCCGCTCTCCTTCGTTGCCCCGGTAAGCGAAGAGGGACGAGTGACTGTCTGCATCCGTGCGGCAATGTTTCACGTGAAACGAAACAGCCAAGTCCGGAGGACCCTACTTGGATCATCCTAGGTTGAGTTGACTGGTATTTTCAGCCGCCCGGCCCACGTACTAAGTCGCCAAGACTCCGCGGTGGGATACAGAAGGACCCGGATCCCCCGGTGCAGTCCGGGGGAAAATGTTGCCCGAAAACAACCTTATTCGATCTCGAATAGGTGCACGCACAAATTACTGTGGCCACTGCTTCTATGAAGCAGTGGCCACAGGCCGGTGCTGCCGGTCATGAAGAACCGGAGACCAGAGCAGACTAGGACAGGACGTCCGCAAATTCCTTTTCGAAGAACTGCTTCGGCCGCGCACCGATAACGGTGCTCTTCACCTGGCCGTCCTGGAAGAGGTAGACGGCGGGGATGGACGTAATGCCGTACTCGGCAGCAATCGCCGGGTTGTCGTCGACATTGACCTTGACGACGTTAACCTTCTCGCTGTACTCGACCGAGATCTCGTCGAGGATGGGTCCCAGCTTGCGGCATGGTCCGCACCATTCAGCCCAGAAGTCCACAATCACTGGCTTGTCGGCCGACAGGACATCCGCATGGAAACTTGCATCTGTTACGTCTTTAGCGTTGCTCATAACCCTTGTCTCTCTTTTCGAATGGCGGTTAAGCGAATTACGCGTGGAGGTCTGCGAGGAAGTGTTCCACGTCGATTGCGGCAACACATCCGGAACCGGAGGCTGTGATGGCCTGACGGTACGTGGGGTCAACAACATCGCCGGCGGCGAAGACGCCGGGGATGCTGGTCTTGGAACTCCGGCCCTCGACGGCGATGGTGCCGGCCGCCGTGATGTCCAGTGCGTCCTTAACCAGGTCGGTGCGGGGGTCGTTACCGATGGCGACGAAAACGCCAGTGACGGGGAGGTCGGATACGGTGCCGTCCTGCAGGTTCTTGATCTTGAGCCCGGTGACTTTGTCCCCTCCGATGATGTCGTCCACGGAGCTGTTCCAGATGAACGAAATCTTGTCGTGGGCCAAGGCGCGGTCTGCCATGATCTTGGAAGCTTTGAGTGTGTCGCGTCGGTGCACAACGGTGACGGACTTGGCGAACTTGGTCAGGAAGAGGGCTTCTTCCATTGCAGAGTCTCCCCCGCCGATAACCGCAATGTCCTGGTCCTTGAAAAAGAACCCGTCGCAGGTTGCACACCAGCTGACACCGTGTCCGGAAAGGCGCTTTTCGTTCGGGAGGCCGAGCTCACGGTAAGCGGATCCGGTGGACAGGATGATCGCCCGCGCTTGGAAGGTCTCGCCGGTACCGATGGTGACAGTCTTGATGTCACCATCGAGGTCCAGGGCTGTGACGTCCTCGAACTGGATTTCCGTTCCGAAGCGGGCTGCCTGCTTCTCGAAGTTCTCCATCAGGTCCGGCCCCATGATGCCGTCGGGGAAGCCCGGGTAATTTTCGACGTCGGTGGTGTTCATCAGTTCGCCGCCTGCGGTGACTGATCCAGCCAGAAGCAAGGGCTTCAGATTGGCACGCGCGGTGTAGACAGCGGCCGTGTACCCGGCCGGGCCCGAGCCGACGATGATGACATCACGTACTTCGGACGCGGTGTTTTCTGCGTTGCTCACTGAACGGTGAACCTCTTCCTTAGTCGATGCGCCGGCTTTTGCGGCCGGCCACATGGCACAACTGAATCTTGGTGGTGAATATTCCGGGCGCCGCGCGAACGGAGGAACCATCAGCGGCCGTGACCCCGCCCACTGGACGGGATACCCTACCAGATTACCGTCTAAAGACAGCTAAGCCGCGTCTGTTACTGCGGAGCATTGCTCCGGACAGAACAGCCGCGGCTCAACAGGAACGGCGCTGGTGGCCTTACTGGATCTTGATCTCCGCAAGGCGTATGCCAAAGCCGTAGCGGGTCTTCGGGGCGGCCAGCTTGGGAAGTGTCGTGATGGATACGATCACGTACTGTGCTTCGACCGGTTCGGCCAGCGGCATGGTCAGATCAGATGAAGTGAAGCTGTTGGTACCCACCAGCTTGGCGCCGTCCAGTGATGGACGGTCATTGGTGAAGACACTGAGGTTGCCGCCCGAGGCTCCGAGCTGAGTCAGGGTGATGGAGGAAACCTTCGCCGGATTCTTCAGCTTGATGAACAGTGGGACGCCATCGTTTGCGAGACCACCCCAGCCTTCGGTGGCAAATTCCATGTCCGACCAGTAGCTGGCCACATTGCCATCAAACGCCTTCACAAGATCGACATCGTAGGTGGCTGCGAAGTCAAAATTCCCCTGGCGGGTGATGCTGTCAATGACGGGCGGTGCTGCCGGCGGTGCTGCCGGTGGTGCGGAGCTCGGGTTCGCGGAGGCCGACCCGGTGTTTGGCTGTGTGGCGCCCGTCGAGTTGGAGGTTGGGGCGGCTTGAGGACCCGCTTTAAAGAGACTCCCCAAGTTGGTGACCGCGAAGACGAGCCCTGCAATCAGAACCACGGCAAGCAGGCCGCCCACCAGCCAGCGCATGGAGCGGGGCTCACGCTCGGGTTCGTCGTCGTCGTAATAATCATCCGTCCCGCCGGAAGGTGGTACTGCCGCCGCAGGAGATACGTTCCGGGCGAGGGACGGAAAGGCCCCCGCTGCACGATCGGACCGCTGGGGCCCTCGGGAATCCACGGGTTCCTCGTAGCCTGCGTCCTGAGAGCCGTTGGAATAGTCGTCCTCAGACCACAAAGAAACCTTGGGCGTATCGGAGCCCGCACCGGTCCTAGGCTCAGCGGATCCGGAAACTGACCGGTTGTCTGCAGACTGCACTGGTTGCGGCGCAGTGACGCGCTGATGCGCGGCAGCGGCGCCAGCAGCAGTGCCCACGGAGGCCCCTGCTGCAGCGGCCCCGGTCTTGGCAGACCCCGACGCCGGACGGACTGCCGGGCGGAGCGGCGGACGCGCAGGAACAACCGGGGGTACAAGCGGCGGAACCACCGGCGCGGCAGAGCGGAATGAGTCGACCTGGCTGGGGTGATTGTCCGCGTAGTTGATGTAACCGGCGTCGATGTTCTCTTCGTCGTCATACGGTTCCGGTTCGTGGGAACGCGCCTGGCCGAAAATCTCGCTGCCCAGCGTATCCGTGAAGAACGGCTCGACGTAAGGGGCGTCGGAGGCAACCACGAGGTCCAGCAGATCTGCCGCGGACGTGTGGTTGGTGATGAGGTACGTGGCGGCCTCGGTGACGCCGAGGTCCAAGACCTGGACATTGCCCGGGCGCTCACCGGTAGCCACCTCGCGGGCGCTCTGGGCCACCTGTTCGGTGTTATCCGGGCCGGCGACCAGAATGCTGACCGGTCGGTTGAGAACCTGGTCCATCCCGTCCAGCACCAGATCCTGGTCGTGTGAGGTCAATACCGTGGCAGTGACCTTGTAGCGGCCGCCAAGTACTGATCCAACGTCGATCGGGTGGGACACGTGTTCCTCCTAGACTGTCCGGGAATGCCGGCGTAGATGATGCCACCGCCGGTCAGAAACCGGTCAAAAGCCGGCCGGCGAGCCGGTCTGCGCTTGCCTGCAACTACCCCTGTTCACTGTCGATCCTAGCCGATCGGCCATGGCCGCCGTGGGCGACAGGCAACCAAAAACCGCGGGAAGATCACTTTTTTCGAGGCCGTCGTGGCTTGAAATGGGGGTTCTGTCCGGCCTGGCCCTGGAACGTACGCCGGCCGGGAAGGGGAATCTCGTCGCGCAGCAGCCCGCCCCGTGCCGTGCCGGGAACGTCTTCGACGGGAAGGTATTCCGCGGCGGGTTCAGTGCCCCCGGCAGTTTCCCCGTGTGCACCCTCCCCCGGACCCGAAGCGGCACGCATTCCGGGTTCCCCCGGCAGAGTTTCCGGCACCAAAGGCGCCGCCTGGCGTTCCGGTTCGGGACCTGCGCGGAACGACACGGCGTCGAATTCGCCAGAGATCCGGGGAATCAGGCCGGTGTCCACCGAGACCGTGGCGCGTTCCGGCGTCGGACGTTCCGTTGCGGAAACGTCGTCAACCGCAGCCGGCGTTCCCCCGGTGCCGCCCGAAGGTCCGGTACCGCGCCCCAGTCGTCCCAACAGAGGGCGCATGAGATCGCCGAGTTCCGCGACGTGGAAGATCTTGAGGAGGAAGAGATAGGCAACCAACATGATCGGTCCGACGACGACGACGGTCACCAGCGCAGCGGGCCGGCCGCTCCAGGCGAACCCGTCCGCGCTGTAGCTGCCCATCAGCCACAACGCCCCGGCGCCCGCGATCGCGGAACCGAGCGCCGCATATCCCATTCGGATGTACGAGTTGGCGATCCGCGGCCCGTCGAGGTGGCCCAGCAGACGGCGCAGGAAGAAGGCACTGATGATCACCGAGAGGATGTTGCCCACCATGTACAGCAACGCGATGGCGTAAATGATCTGGCCCACCGGCAGGAACTGGATCCCAAACGCACCGGCCACGTAAACCACAGCAAGAAGCAGCTGGATACTAAACGGTGTGCGGGCGTCTTCGTTGGCATAGAAAACCCGCGACATCATGAAGTTGGCACTCATAAACGGGGTACTCAGCGCGAGGATGGTGAGCGTCTGGGCCAGCATCACGCCGTCCTGGCGCGGACCACCGGAGAAGAACATGCCCAGCGGCCCGGCCAGCGCAAAGAGTGCCAGCGCGCCAAAGACCGTGGCCACCGCCATGGTGCGGAGACCGTGCGAGAGGGCGTCGCGGAGTTCTGCGCGGTTGCCATCCTGCGATGCACGGGTCATCCGGTTAAAGAGGACAGTGGCGAGGGAGAGCGCAATGATCGAGTGCGGCAGCAGGTACAGCTGGCTGGCCACCTCCAGGACCGCGTTGCCGGGCAGCATCTCTGCCGCCGGATCCCCCGCAGCCTTCAGCCGGAGCCGCTCGGCACCGGGAATAGTGGCGATGCGCATGACGTACAGGAACGCCAACTGCCCGACGGCGGCGGTCAGGAGCGTCCATACGCTCAGCTTGGCGGCCTGGCCAAGGCCCACTCCGCGCCAGCCAAACCGGGGCCGGAGCCCCAGCCTCAGGCGGAAGACCGGGATCAGCAGGATGGCTGTCTGGGCCACCACGCCTATGGTCGAGAAGCCTGCCACAAGCAGTGTCTGGGACGGGCCCCAGTTGTCCAGCGTGTGGGGGTTCATGGCGTTCTCGCCGAAGATCCAGATGAACATGCCCAGGCCGCCAATGGCCACCAGGTTGTTCATGATGGGGGCCCACATGGCCGGCCCGAACGCGCCGTTGGCGTTGAGGACCTGTGTCAGCAGGGCGTAGAGGCCGTAGAAGAAGATCTGCGGCAGGCACCAGAAGGCGAAGGCGACTGCCAGGGCCTTCTGCTGCGGCGAATAACCCTGCGTGGTCAGCTCAATGACCCACGGAGCAGCGAGCGTGACCAGCGCGGTGAGGCCCAACAGCAGGAGCACGGCCAGCGTCAGCAGCCGGCTGATGTAGTCGGCTCCCCTGTCCGGAGCCTTGCTCGCTTTGATGATCTGAGGCACCAGCACGGCGTTGAACACACCACCGGCCACCAGCAGGAAGATCAGGTTGGGCAGGTTGTTGGCATTGATGAACGTGTCGTTAACCGTGGAGCCGAGGCCCAGCGCGGCACCCAGCATCCAGGTCTTGCCGAAGCCCAGGAACCGGGACACCAAGGTGCCGGCAGCCATGATGGCGCTGGACCGCGTTTCACTCGCGGTTCCGCTCGGGGCGGCAGGGCCGGCTTTATCGGAGGGGGGATTGGTAGCTGACATCGCCTTCATCGTCTCACCCGGACGCTGTTTGTACCGCAACGGACGGGTTGTTCCGCAACGGGCCGGTTATATGCCCGAACAGGCATACATGCAGCTCCGGCGGAGACAGCCTTAGAGGTGTTCTGGCAGGACTTCCCGGGCCAGATCCGCGATGCGCCGCTCGTTGGGGAAGGAGAGCTTCCGTGCTAGCTCCTTGATGGGGACCCATGCGACGTCCACGGCTTCGTGGTCCGGATCGTTTTCGATGGTGAGTTCGCCGCCGCTGGCGCGCAGCAGGTAGTGGTGGACGGTTTTGTGGACACGGTGCCCGCTGACAGTGAACCAGTAGTCGATGCTGCCGAGCGGGGCCAGGATGTCGCCCTCGATGCCGGTTTCCTCGGCAATCTCACGCACTGCTGCCTGCTCGTTGTCTTCCTTGCCTTCAGGATGGCCCTTGGGAAGGCACCACTCCAGCCGTCCGCCCCTATTAAGGCGGGCAATGATCGCAACCCTTAGTTCGGCGTCGGACGTGTCCACCACAACGCCGCCGGCGGAAATTTCCTCCACCGTGGGGAGCGAGGCCGGGGCCGAGTGCAGGGCAGGCGCGACGTGGGCACCAATTGCCGACGGCAACGGTGCGTTTGTCCTCCTGCCGGGAGCGCTCGGTACGGGATGGGCCATGGAGTCCACTCTAACGACTCTTGTCCGATCATGATGACCGGAACATGACATCAAAGTGGACTGCGTATGACGCACTTTGAGGGGCTGCAGGCGAATAGGAGCGATCTTGAGGAGATTTTGGCCTGCCAAGCCGCTGGTTTCTGACAAGCTTAAGTAACTATGGCGCACGCACATCACAAGATTGATTCCAACACCGTCGATTTCCAGGTTGATCCGGTGGTCCTGGAGCTCGGGCAGCGCTTTGTCGACGCCGGCCACGAGCTGTCCCTGGTGGGCGGTCCGGTACGGGATCTCTTCCTGGGACGCGCCTCACCGGACCTGGACTTCACCACGGACGCCACGCCGGGCCAGACAGTTGCCCTGATCAAGAAGTGGGCGGACAACTTCTGGGAAATCGGCCGGGCCTTCGGGACAATCGGGATGCGGAAGGCCGGCTTCCAGATCGAGATCACCACGTACCGGGCCGAGGCTTACGATCCGGAGTCGCGCAAGCCCGTGGTGGCCTTCGGCACCTCCCTGACCGACGATCTCCTGCGCCGCGATTTCACCATCAACGCCATGGCCCTGCGGCTCCCGTCGCTTGAACTCATTGATCCGTTCGGCGGCGTCCGGGATCTCAACGCCGCCGTCCTGGCGACGCCCGCTTCACCCGAGGCCTCCTTCTCCGATGATCCCCTCCGTATGATGCGCGCCGCCCGGTTCGCCTCGCAGCTGGGCATTTCCGTGCACGACGACGTACGGCTGGCCATGAGCCAGATGGCCGAGCGGATCAAAATCATCTCGGCCGAACGGGTCCGTGATGAGTTGGTCAAACTCATCTGCGGTGCCCACCCCCGGGTCGGCGTGGACCTGCTCGTGGAAACCGGCCTCGCCGAGTTCGTGCTGCCTGAGGTGTCCGCTCTGCGGCTGGAATCTGACGAGCACCACCGCCACAAGGATGTCTACCAGCACTCCCTTCAGGTCCTGGAACAGGCCGCTGCCCTGGAAACGGATGCGGACGGCGCCGTGCCGGCCCCCGACTTTGTGCTGCGGTTCGCAGCGCTGATGCACGACGTCGGCAAGCCGGCTACGCGGCGTTTCGAACCGGGCGGCGCGGTCAGCTTCCGCCACCACGACATGGTGGGCTCCAAGCTCACTGCCAAGCGGATGAAGACTCTCCGCTTCGACAACGACACCATCAAGGCCGTGGCCCGGCTCGTAGAGCTGCACATGCGTTTCTACGGCTACGGTGACGCCGGGTGGAGTGACTCGGCCGTGCGCCGCTACGTCACGGACGCCGGCCCGCTGCTGGACCGGCTGCACCGGCTGACCCGCTCGGACGTGACCACCCGCAACCAGCGGAAGGCTGAGCGCCTCGCCTTCGCCTACGACGACCTGGAAGACCGGATCGCCGTTTTGCGCGAGCAGGAGTCGCTGGACGCGGTCCGGCCCGATCTGGACGGCGCCAAAATCATGGCGATCCTGAACCTCAAGCCTGGTCCCGTGGTGGGCCGGGCCTACAAGTTCCTGCTGGAGGAACGGATGGAAAACGGACCCCTGCAACCGGACGACGCCGAAGCGAGGCTGCGCGCCTGGTGGGCGGAGCAGCCCGAGGCGGCACCCCCGGTGCCGGAAGCAGCAGAGCCTCCCGCCGCCGTCGAACTTTCCCCGAACGAGGAGTCCAAATGATTAATCCGATGACCGCCCCCCGCCCCCAGCTCTGGATCCTGCGCCACGGCGAGACCGAGTGGTCCAAGAGCGGGCAATACACCGGGCTCACCGACCTGCCCCTGACCGTGGAAGGCGAGCAGCAGGCCGTGGAGGCCCGGAAGGTGCTGGACCAGGTGGACTTCGACTTGGTCCTGACGTCCCCACTGCGCCGCGCCAGGCGGACCGCGGAGCTGGCAGGTTACCCTGACGCGCAGCATGAGCCGCTGGCGGTGGAATGGAACTACGGCGACTATGAGGGCATCAGTTCGGACCTGATCCGCAAGGACAACCCGGATTACCTGATCTGGACCCATGGTGTGCCCAACGGCGAGACCCTGGACGAAGTGGCAGCCCGCGCCGACAAGATTGTGGCCAGTGTGCTGGAATCCGGCCTGGACAACGTGCTGATCGTTGCGCACGGGCACTTCTCCCGGATCCTCACCGCGCGCTGGCTGGAACTAGCGCCTGCCGAGGGCCGTCATTTCATCCTGGGAACCGCGAAGGTCTGCACGCTCGGCTGGGATAAGCGGACCCCGGCCATTGTCCGTTGGGGACTCTAAAGACCTAATCGGGAATTTGTCTTCCTGCGGCGGCCTGAACTGAGGCGAGGGGCCGGTTTTGGAGTCCGCGGTCCGGCGGGCACGTCCCGGGTAAGCTCTCAGACATGCAGGAGACGAAGCCACCGGCGCGCCCGCGGCGCGCCCGCTTGGTTGTTCCGAGCCGCAGTGACCTGCTGCTGAAGAACTTCACGGAACTGATCGGCGGGCCGATGGGTGCACGGTCGGCGCCCGGCCTCGTCTCCCCCGGCGTTTTTACCGTGGAACGGGTCCTGATCATCCTGACCGTACTGGCGGCGTTGGCCGGCATTGCAATCAAGGGTTACTGCCGGGCCAACGGCTGGTCCAGCCCCGGCCAGTTCTATTCCACGTGTTATTCCGACTTCCCGGAATTTTTCCGCAACCGCGGCCTGGGAGACGGCACGTTCCCGGTCCTGAGCACAGCATCTCTTTTTGAAGATCCCGTCCTGATGGGACTTGTTGCCAGCGTGACCGCCTGGCTGATCCCGGGCGAGGGCGTAAGTGACGCGCGGGTCCTCGGCTACTTCGACGTTAACGCCACGCTGGTCGCAGCAGTCTGGATTGTCACTGTGCTGGCTACGGCCCGGATGTCGCAGCGGCGCCCTTGGGATTCGGCCATGGTGGCGCTGGCACCCGGCATTGTGCTGGCCGGAACCATCAACTGGGACATGTGGGCCGTCGCCTTGTTGGCGGTGGGAATGCTGTGCTTTTCGCGTGAAAAGCTGGTGCTTGCAGGCATCCTGATCGGCCTTGCCGCAGCGACCAAGCCCTATGCCGCCCTGGTTCTCGGAGCCATCCTCCTGCTGGCCCTGCGGACCGGGCGGATCCGCTCGTTCGTGGTCACAGCCGGCGCCGGCGCCGCAGCCTGGCTGGCCATTAACGTACCTGTTGCCGTCTCCAACCCGTCCGGCTGGTGGTACTTCTTTGGGTTCACCGAGACGAGGGAAGCCGGCTACGGGTCTGTATGGTTCGCCTACAACCTGGTGGCTCGGCGGCTGCACTGGCCCGTGCTGGATCCCGCCACTATCAACTGGCTGGCCCTTGCCGTGTTCCTGCTGGCCTGCGCCATGATTGCCGCGGTGGCGCTGACAGCACGGCGCCGGCCGCGGCTGGCCCAGTTGGCGTTCCTCATCGTGGGTGCTTTTATCCTGACCAGCAAGGTCTATTCGCCACAGCATGTCCTGTGGCTCATCCCGTTGGTGGCACTGGCCCGGCCGCGTTGGCGGGATTTTCTAGTTTGGCAGGGTGTTGAAGGCCTGCACTGGGCAGCCGTCTGGATGTACCTGGGCCAGGTGACCAGCCAAGGCCCGACACAGCACAATATTGATATGCCTTACTACGTACTGGCAGTAGCCCTTCATATGCTTGTAACAGCATATTTAATGTTCCGGGTTGTCTGGGACATCCATGACCCGGACTACGATCCCGTCCGCCGGCATCACCTTGATGATCCGCAGGGAGGGCCGTTCGACGGACTGCCGGACTGGTTACGGTTCGGCCTCCGCCATCGCTCACATGCGGTACTTCCCTGGCGGGCGAAGCACCATGCCTGACGTCGCCGTCGTTGGGTCCGGACCCAACGGGCTGGCCGCAGCTGCCGTGATGGCGCGCGCCGGCCTCTCCGTTGAAGTCCACGAGGCGGCGGCCACCATCGGCGGTGGCACCCGCACCGCCGAACTGATGCAGCCGGGCCACTTCCATGACATCTGCTCGGCCGTGCACCCCATGGCACTGGCGTCCCCCTTCTTCCGTGACTTCGAGCTGGCACGCCGGATAGACCTGGTGGTGCCGGAGCTTTCGTTCGGATCACCGCTCGACGGCGGACGGGCGGCCCTCGGCTACCACAGCATCGAACGGACGGTCCAGGGCCTGGGCAGGGACGGCGACGCCTACCGCAGGCTCCTCGGCCCGCTCGTTGATCGCATTGGCGGCGTGATGGATCTGACGCAGCACCAGCTGCTCAGAATTCCCCGGGATCCCCTGGTGGCCGCACTCTTCGGGCTGCGGACGCTGGAGCAGGGATCGCGGCTGTGGAACTCCCGGTTTAAGGAGGACCTTGCGCCTGCTCTGCTCAGCGGCGTTGCTGCCCACGCGGTATCGCAGCTGCCCTCGCTGGCGTCCGCCGGTGCCGGGCTTATGCTCACCGCACTGGCCCACACCGAAGGCTGGCCGGTTCCGCTGGGCGGATCGGCCTCCATCGCTGCCGCGCTGGAAGCCGACATCCGTGCCCACGGCGGAGTGATCCACGCGGGGGCGCCGATCGAGAGCCTCCAACAACTAGGCGGCGCGCGGGCCGCTCTGCTGGATGTGGCCCCCCGGGGTCTGCTGGCCATTGCTGGCGACAAGCTCCCGGGCAGGTATAGGCAAGCCCTGGAGACGTTCCGCTATGGGAATGGCTCCTGCAAGGTGGACTTCATCCTGTCCGGTCCCGTTCCGTGGGCGGCACGGGAATTGCGTGACGCCGGCACGGTGCACGTCGGCGGCACGCGCGCGGAGCTGGCGAGTGCGGAGAATGACGTGTCCGCCGGAAGGCACCCGGAGCGGCCGTACGTGCTGGTGGCCCAGCCATCGCGTTTCGACACCGGCCGCGCCCCGGCCGGGCGGCAGATCCTCTGGGCATACTGCCACGTGCCCGCCGGATCAACCCGCGACATGGGCGGGGCCGTGACCGCCCAGCTGGAGCGCTTCGCACCCGGGTTCCGGGACGTGGTGGTGCAGAGACACGTGACCACGGCGGCGGAGCTTGCCAGCTACAACCGGAACTACGTGGGCGGAGATTTCAGCGCCGGCATCATGGATGTGCGCGGACTTGTGCAGCGCCCGGTGGTGTCCCGCGTTCCGTGGCGGACACCCGTGCCTGGCGTGTACCTCTGTTCCTCCTCCACACCGCCTGGCCCCGGTGTGACAGGGATGCCAGGGTATTTCGCCGCAAAATATGCCCTCAAGGACATATTTGGTCTGGAAGTCCCCCCGCTCGGGGTTTGAACCGGGCGAGGATGGGTGACCGCAGGCACAGTTTAAATCGGGGCATAATAGCGCGGTGGGGAACTCAAAAAAACTGTCACTTGCCATAGCTGGACTCATCCTCGGCGCCTCCCTGGTTGCCTGCGACGACGGCAGAGGGGGTGCCGAGAGCGCCGCCAAGCAGTTTGCGTCCGCGCTTTCCACGCTCGACGTCGGCTCGATCGCCTTTGATGGCAAGGACTCCGGGGTGGCCAAACAACAGGTCCAGGACATCTTCAAGGCGCTGGATCCGGACAAGCCCACTGTGGCGGCTGGCGAGCTCACGCTGGACGGCGACACTGCGGCCGTTCCGCTGAACTACACGTGGAAAATCGGCGCCGGCGAGTGGAAATACACGGTCTCCGCACAGTTCACGAAGTCCGGGGACAAATGGCTGACCGTCTGGAACCCGGCCACATTGGTCCCGGGGCTCGGCGACAGCGAAATCCTCAGCAAGGGCACGCAGTCGCCGCAGCGCGCCGACATCCTTGGAGCCGGTGACGCGAAACTTGTCACGTACCGGCCCGTGGTGAACGTGGGGATTGACAGGCTGCTTCTGGGATCCGCGGACGTCGCCGCGTCGGCCACCAAGCTCGCCGAACTGGTGGGCGTGGATCCCGCCACCTATGCCCATCAGGTTGCGGCCTCCGGTCCGGAGGCGTTCGTCCGGGCCATCACCCTCCGTGACGAGGGCCGCACTGTCACCGACGCGCAGATCACGGCCATTTCTGGTGCCCGCGCCATCCCCGAAGTCCAGCCGCTGGCGCCCAGCCGCACGTTCGCGAGGGCAGTCCTCGGCACCGTGGGAGAGGTCACGGCGGAACAGATCGAGGCGTCTGGCGGCGTTCTGACCGCCGGAGACGTGACCGGCGTCGGCGGCCTCCAGCAGCAGTACGACGCACAACTCCGCGGCACAGATGCCGTGGTGATCCGTGCGCAGCGGGCCGACCTGACCAGCGAACAGATCCGGGCCGCAGGGACAGATCCCCGCAGGGTGGTGTTCGAGATGGCCCCGACCCCGGGCACGCCTTTGAAAACCACACTGGATCCAAACCTCCAGGCACTGGCCGAGAGCACCCTTGCGGGTGTGGGCCCGGCGTCGGCCATCGTGGCGCTCCGCCCGTCCACTGGCGCGGTTCTCGCGGCGGCCTCCGGCCCGGGAAGCAACGGCTACAACACCGCAATGCTGGGCCAGTACGCGCCCGGGTCAACGTTCAAGATCATCGACTCGCTCGCCATGCTCCGCAACGGCCTGACACCCGATTCGAAGGTGGAGTGCACACCCACCCTCACCGTGGACGGCCGCACGTTCAAGAACGCGGAAGGCTACCCGGAATCCTCACTGGGATCGGTGCCACTCCGCGACGCCTTTGCCCACTCGTGCAACACGGCGTTCATCGCTGCGCGGGACACGGTCACGCAGGCCCAGCTTGAGGCCGCCGCCGTCGCCATGGGCGTGGCCGTGGAGGCCCCCGCGCTGGGCGCCGTGGCGTTCCTGGGATCCGTTCCGGGCGAGGCTGCCGGCACCGAACGTGCCGCCTCGATGATCGGCCAGGGCAAGGTGCTCCTGTCCCCGCTGGCGGCGGCCATCATGGCCGGCTCCGTGGGCAAGGGATCCCCCGTCTCACCGCAGCTGGTCCTGAACCCAGACGGCGCAACTGCCAAAGACACCTCCGGCGCGGCGACGGCGGACGCGGACGCGGGTGCGCCGTCGTCGACCGTTACGCCCGAGGCGCCGTCCAAGGCGTCCGGCCAGCCGATCACTGCCGCTGAGGCCGCGGCGCTGTCCGACATGATGCGGGCAGTGGTGACGTCCGGCCACGCCGGCTTCCTGTCGACCGTTCCGGGCGCGCCGGTGGGCGCCAAGACCGGCACGGCGGAGTTCGGCAACGAGAACCCGCCCAAGACGCACGCCTGGATTGTGGCTGTCCACGGTGACCTGGCCGTGGCCGTCTTTGTTGAGGACGGCGGCCTTGGAGCCACCACGTCCGGGCCTCTGCTCAAGCAGTTCCTTACCGCCGCCGGCTAACCCTCGAGTTTTTGTCCAGATGTTCCGCGCAAAGTGGTGGAGACGGCACACTATCTGGACAAAAACTCGTGTGGGGCGGGCGTGGGAAGATTGTTGGCGTGGCCCACATAGACATTTCCGGTATTGACTACTTCCTTTCCGATGGCACCCACCTGCTCAACGGCGTGACCTTCAAGGTCCCGGACGGTACCAAAACAGCCCTGATCGGCCCCAACGGCACCGGCAAGACCACCCTCTTCCGGATCATTTCCGGCGACCTTGTTCCGGATGAAGGTGTGATCGGGCGCTCCGGAAACATGGGCATCATGCGCCAGTTCGTCGGCCAGGTCAGGGATGAATCCACGGTCCGCGACCTGCTCGTTTCCGCCGCCCCGCCGGCCCTGGCCGCCGCGGCCAAGGAAGTGGACTCAGCTGAGCTCGCGATGGTGGAGCACGACGACGAGCCCACCCAGATGCGGTACGCCCAGGCGATCGTGGACTGGGGAGACGCAGGAGGCTATGACGTCGAAACCGTCTGGGACGAGGTCTGCATGGCCGCCCTCGGACTGCCCTTCGACCGTGCGCAGCACCGCCCGGCGTCGAGCCTTTCCGGCGGCGAGCAGAAGCGCCTGGTACTGGAGGCCCTGTTTGCCGGCCCCGACGAGCTGCTCCTTCTCGATGAGCCGGACAACTACCTGGACGTGCCGGGCAAGCGCTGGCTTGAGGACAAGCTCAACGAGTCCAAAAAAACTGTTTTCTTCATCAGCCACGACCGCGAGCTGCTAAACAATGCGGCCGGACGCATCGTGACCCTCGAACCGGGTATCAATGGCGCAGGTGCCTGGGTGCACGGCGGCGGCTTTGGCTCCTACGTTGACGCCCGCGCCGACCGGAACGCCCGCTTCGAGGAGCTCCGCAAGCGTTGGGACGAGGAGCACGCGAAGCTCAAGGAACTCGTCAACATGTACAAGAATAAGGCGGCCTTCCGCTCCGACATGGCCAACCGCTACCAGGCCGCCCAGACGCGCCTGGCCAAGTTCCTCGAGGCCGGGCCGCCCGAGGCACTGCCGATCGAACAGAACGTGCGCATGCGGCTGAAGGGCGGCCGGACCGCCAAGCGAGCTGTCGTGGCTGAGAAACTGGAACTGACCGGGCTGATGAAGCCGTTCTCCACCGAGGTGTGGTTCGGGGACCGCGTGGGTGTGCTCGGCTCCAACGGCACCGGCAAGAGCCATTTCCTGCGGCTGCTCGCCACGGGCGGGACGGACCCCGAACGCGAGCACCTCCCCGTGTCCGAAGTCGATATTGCCGAAGTGCCGCACGAAGGCACCGTTAAACTCGGCGCCCGCATCCGGCCCGGCTTCTTCGCCCAGACCCACGTCCGGCCCGACCTCTTGGGCAAGACCCTGCTGGAGATCCTGCACCGCGGCGACGAGCACCGGTCCGGTCTGGGACGTGAGGCCGCCGCCGGCGCCCTGGACGGCTACGGACTTGCATCGCAGTCGGAGCAGAAGTACGAGTCCCTCTCCGGCGGCCAGCAGGCGCGGTTCCAGATCCTGCTGCTGCAGCTCTCCGGCGCCACGCTCCTGCTGTTGGATGAACCCACGGACAACCTGGACCTCCATTCGGCCGAGGCTCTGGAAAAGGCGATCGACCACTTCGAGGGAACCGTCCTGGCTGTTACCCACGACCGCTGGTTCGCCCGCACCTTCGACCGGTTCCTGGTGTTCGGTTCCGACGGCCGCGTCTACGAGTCCCCCGAGCCCGTGTGGGACGAAAAGCGGGTTGAGCGCGCCCGCTAAGCGTCAGCTAATGTTCATATGATCAAGAATTGCTATCATATGAACATGAAGACCGAAGAGCGGCACCGCCTGATTGGGGAGCTGCTGCGCCGTAAAACCGAGGTCTCGGTGGAAGAGCTGACCCTGGCGTGCGACGCATCGGGCGCCACCATCCGGCGGGACCTTGAGCTGCTCGCAGCGCATGGCGTCCTTCGCCGGGTCCACGGCGGTGCTACGAGCCTTATTGCCGGCGGCGAAAACCCCGGCTACGGCCAGCGCGAACTCGAAGACCAGGCCGTGAAGGTCAGGATCGCCGTCGCTGTGGCCGGCCTGCTGGGAGCGCGCGAACATGTGTGGCTGGACAGCGGCACGACAGCCACGGAAATTGCCCGTGTCCTCCGCGGGCGCGAACTGACGCTAATGCCCATGTCCATGCGCTCCCTGACAACGGTCACAGATGGCGACCCGCATGCCGGCCAGCGTCCTGCCCTGCTGCTCCCCGGCGGAAGCCTGGTACCCGGCGAGCTGTCGTTCCAGGGGCCGCTCGCGCAAGCCAACATCCGGTCCCTGCGCTTCGACACGGCAGTGGTCACGCCCTGCGCCTTGAACCTAAAGGACGGCCTCCTGGCCCATGATCTCGAGGACGCCGCAGTGAAGCGGGCTGGCCTTGAATCGGCGGCGCGGGTAATTGTTGCCTGCGCCGGTGCCAAATGGAATGCCACCGCGATGGCACTGGTTGCCCCCTTGGACGCAGTGCACGTGATAGTCACGGACAAAGACCTGAGTGCGGACGAACTCGCACTCCTCAACAAGCTGTCGGTGGAAGTAGTCAAAGCATGAGCATCAACACCAGCACGACGGCCGGGCCGTCCCTAAGGGCAGCCGCGGCCGCCACTTTCGTGGTCTTCGGTGTCAACGGCTTTGTTTTTGCCAGCTGGGCCGCCAGAATCCCCGCCGTCACCGAGACGCTGCACCTGACCTCCGGCCAGATGGGCGCGCTTCTGCTGTGTATTGCCGTCGGCTCACTGCTGGCCCTTCCGACGGCGGGACTTGTGGTGGGGAAGATCGGCACCGCCAACGCGGTGCGAGCAGGCGGTTTGCTGTCAGCCCTGGCCGGGGTGGGCATTGCACTGTCATTGTCGGCGGAATCGGTGCCGGGCACTGCCGTTGCGCTGTTCTTCTTCGGCATCGGCGTCGGGCTGTGGGACGTTTCCCAGAACATTGAAGGGGCAGACGTCGAGCACAAGCTTCGGCGCACCATCATGCCGCAGTTCCATGCGGCCTTCAGCGGCGGGGCCTTTCTGGGGGCGCTGATCGGCGCGGGCCTGTCAACGATCGGTGTTGGCCTGCCGTTGCACCTGCTGGCCATCGCCGGCGCGGTGGTGGTAGTGGCCCTCGTGGCGCCCCGCTACTTCCTCCCGCACATAGCTCACGCCCTTCCGGTGGAAGGTGAGCCGCAGACCGTCAAGGGGCCGTCTGCCTGGCGGGACAGCCGCACCCTGCTGATCGGCGTTGTGGTCCTGGGTGCAACACTCACTGAAGGGGCCGGAAACGACTGGCTCGCCAAGGCCACCGTAGACGGACTGGGTGCCTCGGAATCGACCGGTGCCCTGATGTTCGCCTTGTTTGTGCTGGCGATGACAGCCATGCGGCTTTTCGGCGGCCGCGCGATCGACATCCACGGACGTGTTGTGGTGCTCCGGGCTAGCATGGCCGCCGCGGCTGCAGGCCTGTGCGTGTTTGTGCTCGCAGGGAACATCTGGCTGGCCGGTGTTGGTGCTGCCCTGTGGGGTGTGGGCGCCGCGATGGCGTTCCCCATGGGAATGTCCGCTGCTGCCGACGATCCGAAGCACGCTGCCGCGAGGGTTTCGGTTGTCTCCACCCTGGGGTACGTTTCCTTCCTCGCCGGCCCGCCCTTGCTGGGCTACCTGGGTGACCTCACGGGAATCCATCTGGCACTCTTGGCGATCCTCGCACCGATCGTGGTGGCATTGCTCCTCGCCGGAGCCGCGAGGCCCCTGTCCTCCAAGTAGCGACCTCCACGCAGGGCGGGACTACCGGTAATAGGGTGGGGTGATGTACAGAGTGTGGCGCAAAGCACCCGGGTTGATCAGCCGACTTGACCGGTATCTCGTCCGCGGTGTGGCGTCGTTCCCGGGCGGGAACCACGATACGTTTTTCCGCCGCCTCTCGGCGTCCGCCACTCACGGCAAACTGTGGATGGTGGCAGCGGCGATCATGGCCGCGTTTCCCGGCAAGCCCCGGAGGGCCGCCATGCACGGGCTGATCGCCCAAGCGGTGGCATCAGCGGTGACCAATGTGGTGTTCAAGACGCTGCTTCCGCGGGCACGGCCGCTCCCGGAGCATCTGCCGGTTTTCCGGTTCGTCCACCCGCAGCCCACCAGCTCATCCATGCCATCGGGGCATTCGGCCTCGGCTATTGCCTTCGCGCTCGGCGCCGGGATGGTCAAGCCGGTGGTCGGTGCGGCACTTGCGCCGGTGGCACTGGGGGTGGCCTACTCGCGGGTCCATACCGGCGCCCATTGGCCATCGGATGTGTTCTTCGGTTCGGCGATCGGCGCAGGGGCGGCGCTGGTGACCCGCAAGTGGTGGCCAGTCCGCCCACCGTTTCCCGGTGTGTCCCGCACCGAAACCGAAGCCCCCACGCTGCCCGGCGGTGAAGGCCTCAGCATCGTGGTGAATACCCTTGGCGGCTCGTTTACGGAACAGACAGCGGACGCCCTCCAGGAAGTATTCCCCAAAGCGTATATAAAAACGGTCCAGCTAGGTGAGAGTTTGGTCGAGGCTATCCAGGCCACCGCTTCCCACCCGGATACCCGTGCCCTGGGTGTCTGGGGCGGAGACGGAACCGTTGGCACCGCGGCCGCGGCAGCCGTCCAACGTTCCCTTCCCCTGCTGGTGCTCCCGGGCGGGACCCTTAACCACTTCGCCCGGGACACGGGAAC
Organism: Pseudarthrobacter sp. NBSH8; assembly: GCF_014217545.1. Classification (NCBI taxonomy): domain Bacteria; kingdom Bacillati; phylum Actinomycetota; class Actinomycetes; order Micrococcales; family Micrococcaceae; genus Pseudarthrobacter; species Pseudarthrobacter sp. NBSH8. Next base: position 4,031,094 of record NZ_CP043178.1, on the reverse strand, counting down.
TGGCAACCTTAACGACGCTGTGGCAGCCGCGACCGCAGGTGAAGCGGCCCGCGCCGACGTCGGCGTTGTGACCGTGGAGCGCGGGCTGGCGGGCAACCCGGAGAGAGCTGACCTGATCATGCTGAACACCGCCAGCATCGGCCTCTACCCCAACCTCGTCCGGCGCAGGGAGCAGCTGCAGCCGGCCCTCGGCAAACCGCTGGCCGGCGTTGCGGCAATGTTCCGGACCTTCGCCGCAGGGACGCCCACCGCCTTGACCGTGGACGGTGTCCGGCACAAACTCTGGATCGCGTACATCGGCCGCGGCCGCTACTACCCCCGGGACCACGCGCCCTTGTCGCGGCCCGTGCTGGACGACGGCGTCCTGGATGTCCGGATGATCACCGCCGACGAATCCTTTGCCCGGCTCCGGCTCCTGTGGTCGGTGCTGACCGGCACGGTGTCGACGTCCCGGATCACCCACCTGCGGGAAGCCAGAGAGGTCCGGATTGAGTCGGAAGGCTCCCCCATGGCGCTGGCGGTCGACGGCGAAGCACTGGCCGGCGTGCGAAGCGTCCGGATCCGGGTGGAACCGCGCGCCCTGACGTACTACTCGCCCCGCACCTAAGGCGGCTGCGTCCCGGAGGGGACCCCTAATCATCCGTCCGGACTACCCTGATTCGACCCTGAATCATCCCTGAGACAGGCGAAATCCGGCGGTGCCGTCGGTAGCGTGGAGCGTACAAACGAAACTTCCCCGCATTCCGCAGCCACGCGGCTGCTGTTCTAAGGAACACTTCCATGATTGAGGCAACAGGCCTGTCCAAGGTCTACGGCAGCAAAACGGCGGTTGACGGCGTCAGCTTCACCGTCAAGGCAGGGCAAGTAACGGGCTTCCTAGGTCCGAACGGAGCCGGCAAATCCACCACCATGCGCATGATCATGGGACTGGACCGCCCGACGTCGGGCACGGTGACAGTCAACGGCCTGCACTACGCCGACCACCCGGCCCCCCTGCACGAGGTCGGAGCGCTGCTGGACGCCAAAGCGGTTCACACCAGCCGCAGCGCCTACAACCACCTGCGGGCCATGGCGGCGACGCACAACATCCCCACATCCCGGGTACATGAAGTCATCGAGATGACCGGTTTGGAGGCCGTGGCCCGGAAGAAGGCAGGCGGCTTCTCGCTGGGCATGGGGCAGCGCCTGGGCATTGCCAACGCGCTCTTGGGCGATCCTCAGACCCTGATCCTGGACGAGCCGGTCAACGGCCTCGATCCGGAAGGTGTGTTGTGGGTCCGCAACCTGGTCCGCTACCTTGCCGGAGAGGGCAAGACCGTCTTCCTGTCCTCACACCTCATGAGCGAGATGGCCCAGACAGCAGATCACCTGATCGTGATCGGCCGCGGAAAAATTATTGCGGACGCCCCCGTGCAGGACATCATTGCGGGCACCCGTCAGGTCAAGACCCTGGTCCGCACATCCGCGGCCACCCAGCTGTCAGCCCTGCTGTCCGGCGATGGCGTGACGGTGGATCAGGGCCAGCCCGAAACCCTGGAAGTGACGGGCCTGGACGCGCGGCAGATCGCCCAGGTGGCACTGGACAACCGGGTCCTCGTCTACGAGCTCACCCCGCAGCAGTCGTCTCTGGAAGACGCCTACTTCGATCTCACCAAGGACGAAGTGGAATACCACTCACACCTGACCGGTGGACCCGGCAGCGAGTCCGCTCCGGAAACCGCCCCGGCAACGGCAGGAAAGTAAGGACGATGACCACCATGACTGATACCCAAACTTCCCGTGTCCGCACCACCGCTGGCACCAAGGGGGTGACGTTCGGCGGTGTCCTGCGGTCCGAATGGATCAAGCTGTTCTCCCTGATGTCCACCCGCATCCTGCTGTTCCTGACGCTGGTGGCGATTGTCGGCGTCGGAGCCCTTGCCGTACTGATCCGGTTCTCCTTCCTGGACGAAATGGCCCGGCGGGCGCGGGACCAGGGCCAGGCCCTGACGCCCGAAATGATGGCGCAGTCCTTCCCGCCGGGATCTGGTTTTGACCTGTACAACCTGCCCAATGCCGGCCTGCAGATCGGCATTCTGGTCCTGGGCTCGCTGGCCGTCCTGTTCATCTCTTCCGAATACGCCACGGGCATGATCCGTTCCACCATGGACGCCGTCCCGCGTCGCACGCCGGTCTTTGTGGCCAAGGCAATCCTGCTCGCCGTGATCTCCTACGTCATCACCACCATCGCCGCAGTGGCCACGTTCCTGATTGCCATGCCGGTTTTCCAGGGCCTGGGCATGGACCTGGCCTGGTCCACGGACGGCGTGCTGTACAGCATCTTCACGGGCGGACTCTACGTTGCCGGCGTGGCCTTGATCGGCCTCTCACTCGGCGCGCTGCTCCGCAACTCCGCCGGCGGCATCACCGTGCTGGTGGGCCTGTTCTTCGTGGTGTCCATCGCGGCAAGCTTTATGGCCTTCATCCCGGGTGACTTCTGGAAGTACGTGCCCCAGTACCTCCCCAGCGACGCCGGCGGACGGTTCCTGTCCATTGGCCACACCGACGGCGTCATCGATCCCTGGCAGGGCGGCCTGATTTTCCTGGGCTACGTTCTGCTGTTTCTGGTTCCGGCCATGATCGTGCTCAAGAAACGCGACGTCTAGGCGGACACCAGGCTTAGAGCATGAATGAAGCGGCACTCGTAAGGGACGCGCCGGCCAGTCAGGCCGATGCGTCCTTTGCCGAAATCACGGCCAAGCGCCGCGGCCTGCTCCGGCGGTACCTCTACCAGCGCCCGCGGGTGATGGACGGTGTGGTGATATTCGGCTACGCGCTGCTGGTGGCGCCGACCGTGGTGGACACGATCATGTCCGGCGCCTGGCTGGCGGCGGCGCTCCTCTTCGCGGTCGCGGGGGCCCTGTTCTTCCGGCGCTCCCACCCCGTGGCGCTGGCAGCCTTCGTCGCGGTCATGGAAGTGGCGGTCACGCTGCTGCACCCGTGGGGCTCCAACGTTTCGGCGGGGCTGTGGTTCTCGCTCTACGCCGTGGCCCTGGTGCACACGCGCCGGTTCGCGCTGGTGGCGATGGCAGCCGCCACGGCGCCGCTGGCCCTGCTATACCTGCTGGCCGCCGTCGGCCCCATGGAGAGTTCCTTCATCCACGACGCCGGCGGCAATCCCGGGGATTTCCACCTCCTGACCAGCATCGCCACCGGCGCCACCATCGCCCTGTCCAACGTCATCGCCACCGGGATCGGCATCTCGGTGCGGCAGCGACGGGAGCACGAGCAGGAGATCGCCGCCTGGGCGGCGCGGACGGCAAGCCTGGCGTCCGTCAATGAACGCAACAGGATCGCCCGCGAAATGCACGACGTCGTGGCGCACTCGCTGACGGTGATGGTTAGCCTCTCCGATGGCGCCGCCGTCGTGGTCCGGAAAAGTCCCGACCGCGCCGGCGAGGTGCTTGGTGAACTGTCGCGGACCGGCCGCACCGCGCTGGCGGACATGCGGCGCGTGCTGGGCGTACTCCGGGACGACACCGGCGGAATCGCACCGCGCCAGCCCCTTGCTTCCGGCGACAGCCTGGCGAAGCTCCTGGAGGGTTTCCGGACCGCGGGCCTGCCGCTTCACTACTCACACACCGGCCCGGCCATGCCCGACGACGCGGCGTTCCAGCTGACGGTCTATCGGATAGTCCAGGAGTCACTGACCAATGTGCTCCGCTATGGCCGGTCGCTGGGACGGGTGGATGTGGGAATCGTCCGGGCCGGCTCCACGGTCACCATTGAAGTGCTCGACGACGGCGCCGGAGTCCAGGGTCCGGGCACCTCCGACGGCGGCGGGCCGGGTTCTGCCGGTCCCGGTTCCGGCCAGGGGCTGGCGGGTATGGCCGAACGGGCGCGTATCTACGCAGGCACCGTGGTGGCCGGGCGGCGCGGCCGCGGCTGGCGGGTCCATGCCGTCCTGAGCTGGCCGGCTGACGAGCCCGCGGAAACCCACAACCATCCACCTCAACTGCAAGGCAACCGTGACTGAGACCCATCCGATAAACGTCCTGCTGGTGGATGACCAGCCGCTTCTCAGGATGGGCTTCCGCCTCATCCTTGAGGGCGAGGAAGACCTGCATATTGTTGGTGAGGCCTCCGACGGTGCCGAGGCGGTGCGGCTGGTCCGCGAGCTGAACCCCGACGTAGTGCTGATGGACGTCCGGATGCCCGTGCTGGACGGCATCGAGGCAACGCGTGCCATCACAGCCTCCGGATCCTGTGCCCGGGTCATCATCCTCACCACCTTTGATGTGGACGAATATGCGTTCACCGGTCTGCAGGCAGGCGCGTCCGCGTTCCTCCTCAAGGACGTGGCGCCGTCGGACCTGGTCAACGCCGTCCGGGTGGTGGCCAGCGGGGATGCCGTGGTGGCCCCGCGCGTCACGCAGCGGCTGCTGGAGACCTATGTCCGCGGTGCTGCCATGCCGGCACCCTCCACCGCGCCGCGGGACCCCCTGCTCGAAGACCTCACCCCACGCGAAACCGAGATGCTCGAAGCCATGGCGGAGGGCCTCTCCAACGCCGAGATCGCGCACCGGTATTTCCTGTCGGAAGCAACGGTGAAGACCCATGTCCGCCGGATCCTCACCAAACTCCACCTGCGGGACCGGGTCCAGGCAGTGGTGTACGCCTACGAGACCGGCCTGGTGGTCCCGAGCAATCCCGACTACTGACACTGGCGCGGCCTGCTGACGCACAGGTTCCGCACAGGAACCGCCTATGCAGGGGATAGGCGGGACGCGTCGGATGGAGCCATGAGCACCCACCTTCCCCACCCCAACCACGACCGCGGCCTCGAGTTCGATCTGTCCACCATGATCAGCCGCCGTTCCCTCGGTATGTTGCGATCGCGGAGTGCGGCGTGGAGATCCCGCAGGAACAGCGGGTCCCTTTCCCGGGGACGGCTCCAACGGCCCCAACGTCCTGGCAGCCTCCGGCGTGGTGCGGCAGGACATCACCGCCAGCTTCGGGACGGGGTCAGCCAAGGCTGAAGGCGTGCCGCTGACGTTCACCCTGACCCTGCTGGACAACGCCAACGGCTGCGTGCCGCTGGCCGGTGCGGCCGTGTACGCCTGGCACTGCGACCGGGACGGCAGGTACTCCATGTACGATTCCGGACTGGCAAACGAAAACTACCTCCGCGGCGTCCAGGAGGCCGACTCCAACGGCCAGGTCACCTTTGCGTCCATCTTCCCCGGCGCCTATTCCGGGCGCTGGCCGCATATCCACTTCGAGGTGTTCCAGTCCATGAGCAACGCCACGGCCGCCGGTCAGGTGCTGGCTGTATCGCAGATCGCCCTGACCAAGGCCGCCTGCGACGACGTCTACGCCACTCACGGCTACGAGGCCAGTGTCAGCAACATGGCCCGCACCACGCTGCAGTCGGACAACGTCTTCAGGGATGACGGCGGCATCTACCAGTTGGCCACCATGACAGGATCGGCATCCGCCGGTTACACTGCCGGGCTCAATGTGACCATTTAGACTCGGAACCATGCCTTCACCTTCCGCCGCCGCCGCTTCCAGTGCCGTTGACCACATCCAGGACCTTGGCGCGTACGTCAGCGCATCACCGTCGAGTTTCCACGCCGTCCACGAGGCCGCCCGGCGGCTGGAGGAGGCCGGGTTCACGGGCCTGGACGAGCGTGACCCCTGGGCCGGCGGGGCCGGATCGTTCTACCTGGTCCGGGACGGCGCACTGATCGCCTGGGTGGTCCCGGAAGACGCCGGGCCCACTACCGGGTTCAACATCCTCGGTGCGCACACTGACTCCCCGTCCTTCAAGCTGAAGCCCAAACCCACCACCGGAGCGTTCGGTTGGCTGCAGGCAGGGGTGGAGGTCTACGGCGGCCCGCTGCTGAACTCCTGGCTGGACCGCGAACTTCAGCTGGCGGGCCGGCTGGTCATGCTGGACGGCACCGAACATCTCACCGCCACCGGCCCGATGCTCCGCTTCCCGCAGCTGGCCATCCACCTTGACCGTGCGGTGAACGACGGCCTGACCCTGGACAAGCAGCGGCACATGAACCCCGTGTGGGGCCTGGGGAATCCCGACGACGTAGATCTGCTGGGCGTTTTGGCGTCCCATGTGCCTGGTGGCGCTTCGGTTGATCCTGCGGGGATCGGCGGGTACGACGTCGTTATTGCAGACACACAGAAGCCAGCGGTTTTCGGGGCTAACGGTGAGTTCTTCGCCTCCGGGCGCCTTGATAACCTGTCCGCGACGCACGCCGGGCTGGCCGCGCTGATCGCGCACGCTGCTTCTTCCGCCGCGGGTGCCCCGGGCAAGGGTGCGCCGATTGCCGTCCTCGCGGCGTTCGACCACGAGGAAATCGGCTCGAATTCACGTTCGGGAGCGTGCGGACCCATTCTTGAGGACGTGCTGGTGCGGGTCTCCGACGGCCTGGGTGCATCGGTGAGCCAGCGGCGGCAAGCACTGGCGGCGTCGTTCTGCGTTTCCGCGGACGCGGGCCACGCCGTTCACCCCAACTACCCGGAGCGGCACGATCCGGCCAACCATCCGGTCCTGAACGGCGGCCTGCTGCTGAAGATCAACGCCAACCAGCGGTACGCGACGGACGCCGCCGGCGCGGCGTTCTGGGCCAGGCTGTGCGGCGAAGCGAAGGTGCCGTACCAGGAATTTGTGTCCAACAGCGTGATGCCCTGCGGCTCCACCATTGGCCCCCTGACCGCCACCCGACTGGGGATCCGGACTGTCGACGTCGGCGTTCCCCTGCTCTCGATGCACTCCGCCCGCGAGCTCTGCGGTGTGGCGGACCCGCACCGGCTGGCCACGGTCACTGAGCTGTTTTTCCGAACCGTGGTTTAGGCGGTTCGATCAGACGGCCGGTTTTCACGCGCCCCGGTCAGCTGGCCGGCTTGAGCGCCGTCCGCCATGCAGCGACAGCCCGCGCGGCACTCAGGGTCCAGGTTGACGCACCAGTGGAGCCAGCGCTGGTTTGGACCCGGTCTGCCAGTTCCGCGATCTGGCCACCGGCAGCCTCCCACCGTCCGGTCCAGCCAGCGGGCGCCGTCACGACCGGAGAAGCGCAATCACACGCGACTCCGCCGATCAGCATTGCGCCGTTGGTGGCCGTCGTGCTGCCGGGAACCGTGATGCTGGTCGCGGAGTATGTGGTGTCAACTGCCGTGGTCAGCGGGCCGTCCAGCGGGTTGGCGTTATCGACGCCGCGGTAGGCCGTAACGCCGCCGCCCCACCGCACGGAAGTGCTCAACATCCAGCTGTAGCTTGCCGGATCGGCGGCGCCCACCACATGGTAGTAGGCGAAGGCCCGGGCACCGGATGTTGACCCGCTGTTGATCGAAAGGGCATTCACCAGGGGGATCCAGCCAGCAGGCACCGAGGCCATGGACGGATTCAGGTCCGCCGTGATGGCCGCGACCAGCACATCTCCGGGTGACGTTCCGGCCGGTGCCTGCAACGACACGGCGGAGGCGGCCGTTCCCGCGAACGTTGTGGCTGAGCCGACCACCGTTACGCCGCCGGCCGGGGGAGCCGGGTTGACGCTGATGGTTGTGGTGGCGGAGCTTGTGCCGCCGCCGTTGGTGGCGGTCAGTGTGGCTGTGTAGGTGCCAGCGGCTGCGTACGTGTGGGCTGGGTTCTGGGCGTTGGAGGTGCCGCCGTCGCCGAAGGTCCAGGACCAGGAAATGGGTGTGCCGGTGGAGGTGTCGGTGAAGCTGACGTTTAGCGGTGCGGTGCCGGTGGTGGGTGCGGCTGTGAAAGCTGCTGTTGGTGCGGGTTGCGGTGTTACCGGTCCCAGGGACCGGTCCGAGAACCAGTAACGCTTTGCCACGTGGTCGCTGGCCAGGACCACAATGCCGGTGGAGTTGTCCACACTCTGCTTGGTTGTGGTCACGTTGTTCATGTTCGACGAGGAGGCGCTCTGGATGATGGGCGTGCCCCGTCCGGATCCGAATACCGGGTTGTCCATGGACGCGGTCTTCTCATATATGCTGCCCGCCACGCCGGAATAGGCACAGCCGCTCGCGGATGTTGGCGGCGCCGTCTGGAAGGCCCGAACCAGGTTGTTCTGGGTATCCAGCATGATCTGCGGCCGGGAGACGCAGTCGCCGGCTACGGAAATTGTCGACGTGGAGAAGGACCCGGTTCCCGGTTTGAAAACCAGCAGCAGCAACTGAGGCAGCGTCGGGTCGGAGCTGGAATCGTTGAGACTGGTTTTGACCGCCGCGAAAACCCGCCCGGAGGTGTCCGCCTGAAGAGTCTTTAGGTTCAGGTGGTCATCTGCCTGTCCTTTTCCCTGGATCGCTGGCTGGACTTTCCACGATGACGTCGCCGTTGGAGCTGTTCCATCGGTGCGCGTTGCCCACCATACGGAACCAGTGATCTGGTCGCTCCACATCACGCCGATTTTCTTTTTCCCGTATGCCACCACAGCTGAAATGTCGTCAGGGGCGGGGTTCGGATTGGAGACCGGAACAACGAACGGGGTGGCCCAGCCAGGGCCTCCATTCGCGGCGTAATTGACGTAGACGCTGTTGGTGAAGCCGGATGTCGCGTTGCCCGTGACCTGCGTCCACGTTGCCCAGAGCATTCCGGTCGAGTCGATATCGATGGTCATTGATTCGCTGGAGTTGTTAGTGATCTCCGTGGGAAACCCGCTGTCCAACGTGTACTTACCTGCTGAGTAGCTATAGCGGTACAGTTTTGCCGGCTGCCCCGAGAGGGACGGATTTGGCGGGCCGTCTCCACTGATAGTCACTACATGGGACGCAATGTACAGGTGGCTGCCGTCCCACAAGGTATCAGCGAGCGTGCTGCCGCGGGTGTCATTCACGACGCCCGTGTCCACCCAGGACTGGGTGGCGCGGTCCAGCCGGAAAATGGACCACCCGCTCCCGGCCTTCCACATGTCCGCCCACCACGAGCCGTCGTTCCACCACAGCTTGCTCTGCGGCTTGTCCGACGTGGGCGGGTTGCTGACACCTGAATAGCTTAGGCTCGGAGTGCCGTAGGCCGGGTCCGCCGATGCCACGGGGGAAGCGGCCAGAAGGGAGCCCGCAACGATGACGGCTATGGCGAGTGTTTGGCTCAGCCACTTGGCGGCACGGGTAGTTTTCATCGTGGGCTCCTGGCGCATCAGAGTAGACGGGCTGGAGTCCCTTTGCGCACTGGCCCAGAAACAGTGGCGGCACCCCAGTTAATTGTCAAGCGTAGACCCCGGGAGTGCGACCCGCAAGAAATCCCCCAATACCTAAAATGCGGGCCGAATAACAACCCCCATACCTAATATTCGAGCCGGCGGATAAACCCCTGTACGTGGTCGGAAAACGCGTAGGCCGCCGTACAAAAGTGAGTACTTGCTACTGGTGACTCTGCGTCAGGCCGGCAATAGGCTCTTCATCACGGCAAGAGTCGAAGGCTATGTTTGCTGGGGCCAGAGACCAGACCCATGACCGGATAAAGCGCTAACCCGGGGTTTTCATCAGTCTTGGGCTGACGGGTGTGTTTAAGAGACGAAAAGGTGCTCTGACAAGGGAAAATAGGGGTGTCTACGCCGTTATTTCCGTGTCTTGAAGGAGCACCTTTTCGATGCCCCAGTCTACCAAGGTCTTCCCATCCGTCCCGGTCACTTTCACCGGCCAGTCGCTGGTCTCCCATGCCGGTGCCAGGGTCCTGACTTCATTCATTGACGCCCTCGGGTTCCGGGATCTGTGCGAGGACCGGCTGGGCCAGTTCGTCCCCGCGATGGCCTCGCACCGGCCAGGGAGGCTGCTCGGGTCGCTGGCGGTGATGCTCGCCGCCGGCGGCGAGTACGCCTCCGACCTGGACATCCTGCGCTCCCAGCCCGGAGTGTTCGGGAAAGTGCCCTCGAACGCGACAGTCTCGCGGTTCTTCGAACGCACCGTGAAGAACCCGGACGTTTTCGATTACGGTTTTTCGACCCTGTCCAAGGAACTGCGGACCCGGGCATGGGAAGCCGCGGGTGACCGCAGCCCGGCGGTGACGGCGACGGCCGCGGACCCGCTGGTCATCGACCTCGACGCCACACTGGTGGCCTCGCACTCCGAGAAGGAACGAGCCACCGGCAACTACAAGGGCGGGTTTGGATTCGCCCCGTTCACCGCCAGCATCGATTACGGTTCCGGCCGAGGCACCGGGGAGGAACTCGCGGTGCTGTTGCGCCACGGCGGGGCAACAGCGAACAACGCCGAGGACCACATCCGCATCTTCGAGGCCGCCATCGCGGTCCTGCCCGACGCACTCTACGGTGAAGACGACGAACTGGACGGGGAGAAAATCCTGGTCCGCACCGACAGCGCCGGCGCGTCCCGGAAGTTCCTCTGGTACCTGCATTCGCGCGGCGTGCAGTTCTCCGTCTCGTACCCGGTTCCGGTCGGCAAGGCCCACATGATCGACTGGATCAACGACAAGAAATACTGGCAGCCGGCCCTGGACCAGGACGGCAACGAACGCGACGACGCCTGGGTCATCAACGCCACCCAGGTGATCCCGCTCGAGGACTACCCGCCCGGGACGAAGATCTTCCTGCGCGCCGAACCGCTGCACCCCGGTGCGACACCGACCCTGCTCGACATCGACGGTCACCGTGTAACAGCGTTCCTGACGAATGCCCCACGCTGGCACGGACCGTTCCTGGACGCCCGGCACCGGGCCCGCGGCCGCTGCGAGAACCGCATCAAGACGCTGAAGAACACCGGCCTGAGCAAGCTCCCCTTCTTCGATTTCGCCGCGAACCAGGCCTGGGCGAACCTCGCGGTCCTGGCCGCGAACCTGGTCTCCTGGCTCCAGCTCACCGCCCTGCCCGACGGCCACAAGGCACAGGGCTGGGACATCAAACGCTGGCGCTACCGGCTCTTCGCCACCGCCGGCAAGATCATCACCCGCGCCCGCCGGACCCACCTGCTGCTGCCCGACGCCGCACCGGAGAAACCCCTCATCGCCGCACTGCTCGAAGCGATCAGCCGGATCGCTGCAGCCGCTAACCGCCCCGCACACCTGCTGCGGACCTGACACCGCAGCCCCCGTCAACCAACGAGCCGGAAAGAGCACGCCAACGGGATCAGTGGAAGCCCGCGCCCCGCCCCGCGACCCCGGGGCCCTTCAGCCACGCCCTAAATCCGATCCAGCCCGCCGGGACGACAAAAACCCGGACCCGGCGCCCCGACCGCCGTCCGATGAAAAATCCGGGCTAAAGCCGCGCTCGACTTCCCAGCCGAGCGCGGTGTTGACTAATCCGCAAACGTCATGAAGTGGTGAGGTATTTGTCCATTTCCACCCAGCTCCCAATTGCATTCACGATGCCGGTGGTCGAGGTCACCAGGGCCTCAGTCAGTGTCGTCATTCCAACCTTGAACGAAGCAAAGAATCTCCCGTGGGTGCTTCGCCGCATGCCGTCGTACGTTGACGAAGTAGTCATCGTCGACGGGCGCTCGCGGGACAATACGGTGGAGGTTGCGAAGGCACTCCGTTCCGACGTCGTTATTGTCCACGAACTGCGCAAGGGCAAAGGCGTAGCGGTAAGGTCCGGCTTCGCCGCCTCCACCGGTGACATCATTGTCATGCTGGACGCCGATGGAAGCATGGATCCGCAGGAGATCGGCTGGTTTGTATCCCCTCTCCAGCATGACTACGACTTCGTCAAAGGCTCGCGGTACGTCACCGGAGGCGGATCCGAAGACCTGACGCGGCTGCGGAACGTTGGCAACAAGGTGCTAACAGGCTTGGCGAACACGGTTCTGCACAGCAATTACTCCGACCTTTGCTACGGCTACATCGCCTTCCGCCGGGAGTGCCTTGAGGTCCTCGAGCTTGAATCCGACGGCTTCGAGATTGAGACCGAGCTGATCGTCCGGGCGGCACGGGCCGGACTTCGCATCGCAGAAGTGCCGAGCATTGAGCTCGACCGAATTTCCGGAGCCTCGAACCTGCAGACATTCCGGGATGGGTGGCGGGTCCTTGGCACGCTGGCCCGTGAATGCACCCTGTGGGAGTCGCCCACGGCAGGAGCCAGGCCCGAAGCCCTCCGCCGGGTGAAATATGCGTACGCCAATGTGACTGTCCCGCGGACCCCCACGGACCCCCAGACGGTCCTCTCCCTGGTCCGGGCAAGCTAGCATGCTGGATCGTATGGCACGTCCCACTGTATCGATCGTCATTTGTGCCTACACACAAAGGCGTTGGGACCTTTTGCTGGACGTCATCGAATCCGTCAGGGCCCAATCGGTCGCGGCGCAGGAGATTCTGGTGGTGATCGACCATAACGAAGAGCTCTTCGAGCGGCTCATAGAAATTATCGACGACGTGACGGTGGTGGAGAGCACCGGTCCCCGGGGGCTTTCCGGGGCCCGGAATACCGGGGTCGGGCTGGCAGACTCAGACGTAGTGGCCTTCCTCGACGACGACGCTGAGGCGGCGCCGGATTGGCTGGAACGCCTGCTTGTCCTCTATGACGATCCTGACGTGCTGGCCGTCGGCGGGCGCGTCGAGCCGGTGTGGGAAAAAGGACGCCCTGGCTACTTCGGTGAAGAGCTTGACTGGATCGTCGGATGCAGCCACCGCGGAATGCCCAAAGTGGCTTCCGAGGTACGGAATGTCATTGGCGCCAACATGTCCTTCCGGCTTGAAGTCCTTCGTCAGGTTGGCGGCTTCAACATTTCGCTGGGCCGTCAGGGCAGTTTGCCGCTTGGCTGTGAGGAAACGGAGATCTGCATCCGCTCCAAGATGGGCACACCTGGATCGCGCATCGTTTACGAACCTGCGGCGGTGGTCCGCCACCACGTTCCGGCGGAGAGGGGAACGCTGCGCTACATGCTGTCGAGGTCCTGGTCCGAGGGGCTCTCCAAAGCGCAGGTCAGCCAGATTGTAGGCCAGAAGCGGGCTCTCGGACCGGAACGGCGATACGTCCGCAGCACTTTGCCGCGCGCTGTATTTTCCGGAGTCCGTGACTGGAGCCGAGGCGATAACCCCCAGGGACTGGGTCGCGCGGGGGCCGTCATTGCCGTACTCGCGTGCACGGCCGCCGGGTATGTGCGCGGCAGGCGGATGTCCCATGTTGAGGGCCGCCCGCTGCCCAGGACCATACGGGTGGGCGCAGCGTGGAGGGAAGTCCAGTGAGCGAGCGTGTTGAGGAACTCATGCCCGTCGAGGAGCGGGCTGCCTTCATGTTGGCACCGGCCATGGAGAGTTCGCTTCCGCCGGAGTGGCAGGGAGCCCGCTGGATCGGTGCCCTTGACATGGACTGGCTTTCTGATCACACCCAATTGCAGCTGCTCAACCATGCCGGCTACCACCGTGCACGGTTGTTAGTACGCCAGGGGAGAGCGGTTCGTGGCTTCGTGGATGTGGAGGCACCTGTGGGGATAGTCCAGCGCGGGGTCCTTGACGAGGCTGTCGCGGCACTTCCGGCGGCTGCACCGGTGGCCCCTGGAGAAGCAATGCCGTCCCTCACTGTTGTTGTTTGCACACGGGACCGCTCAGCGCTGCTTAGAGAATCACTGACGGCGATAAGCCAGCTTGACTACCCCAATTTCGATATCCTGGTGGTGGACAATGCACCACGTACGGACGAGACCCGCAACATGGTGTGCGTGGAATTCAACGATCCAAGGATCCGGCTCATCACCGAGCCCGCCCCGGGGCTCTCGCGTGCGCGCAACGCAGGTCTTCGCAATGCACAAGGTGACATCGTCGCCTTCACCGATGACGACGTCGTAGTTGACGAGGCGTGGCTCCGCGAAATCGCGGCCGGTTTCGAACGCATGCCCGGGACGGCCTGCGTTACAGGGCTCGTGCCTGCCGGCGAGCTGCGTTCGCCGACCCAGGGATACTTCGATGATCGGGTCAGCTGGTCCAAAAGCGTGGCGCCGCGGGTCTACTCTTTCGCTGACCCGCCAGCAGGACTAGCGAAATTCCCCTTCTGTCCGGGCGCCTTCGGAACGGGAGCAAATTTCGCGCTGCATCGGATCACCGCTCTAAGCCTAGGCGGCTTCGATAACGCCTTGGGCGTTGGAACCCGTAGCGGCGGAGGGGAAGACATTGACATGTTCACCCGCGTGATTATTGCGGGGTACAGCCTGGTGGTTCAGCCGTCCGCGATTGTCTGGCACCGCCACCGTGATGGTCTTGACGAATTGAGCGCCCAGGCGCGCGGCTACGGGAGCGGACTCGGGGCCTGGCTCGCAAAGATTCTCCTGAATCCCCAGACGGCCCGGCTGGCCTTGGCCCGCATTCCGTTAGTCGCCTGGAGCTTCCTGCAAGATGCGGGCGCCTCACGTCGGCCACTGGCCGGGCGCAGCAAGTGCCGAGATTCCTGGGATCAACAACTCGCCCACGTTTTGCGGCTTGAGCTGTACTCGCTGGCTCGCGGACCGCTCAACTATCTGTTGGAACGGTGTGCGAGGACCGCCAGGAGGTTATGAAGCCCCGCAAACTGTTCATTTGAATCAGGCTGGACATTCAGTCACACCGACCCAGGAGGCCGCGCCGATGGCACTGCTCATCAACGATGATAATTCCCCGTCGCTGGCAACTGCCCAAGCGTCACCGAAGCAGCCGCGGCACCTCGATGCGGGGCTGGCCGTACTTGGAATAGTGGCGGCCCTCCTCATCCTGATGGACATCGGTGGCGGCTTCTTGGCTGCTTTTAAGCTGGTTGTCTGCCTGCTACTGCCTGGCTGGGTGGTCTTATCACGCCTTCCGTCTGCGGATCGGGCTTCCAGACTTGTCTGGATAGTGGCAGCCAGTGCGGTTACCTACACGGCAGTGGCAGTGGTGATGGCGTGGACCGGGTTGTGGTTTCCGCGCCAGGTGGCGGCAGCAACCGTCCTGGCCTCGGTGGGCTTCATCATCCTGAGGCCAGGCACCTACCTGCCGGGATCGTTTGTTCGCGGCGCGAGGCAAGGTGGACAGCCGGAGAGTGACACAGGAAAACGGGAGCAGCGCCGGCGCCCCCGGTCCATGGCGATGCTGCCTTGGTGGGCGCTCGCGCTGGCCGCGGCCCTCTGGGTCATAGGGCTGGCCACAGCCGGAACCGGCAGGCTCGGCGACTTCGGGCTATTGGCAGAGTTTCCGCTGGCCTGGTATGTCGCCGTGGGGCTCGTTGTTGCAACCTGTGCCTGGGGCTTGGTAGCTCGACGGACGTTCTCCACGCTGCTGATGAGCGTCTCGGTGTCCAGCCTCGTTGTAATGCTATACGCATCTGCTGGCCTGCTCGCCCAGGTTCCACGTTTTCCTTGGACCTACAAACATATGGCCGTCACGAACTTCATCACCGCGACAGGCACCGTGGATCCATCTATCGATATCTATAACCGGTGGCCGGGGTTCTTTGCGCTGAGCGCCTTTCTGGGCGAAGTGATGGGATATCGGACGGCACTGGACTACGCAGCGTGGGCAGAAACCGGCTTTGCACTGGTCGATGCGGTGCTCGTGCTCGCGATTGCGCGCACCATCTCCAACCGGGCGCGGATGTATTGGACTGCGACCCTTGTGTTTACGCTTGCCAATTGGGTGAACCAGAACTACTACTCGCCCCAGTCCTATTCTTACTCGCTTTATCTGGCGATGTGCCTTGTTGCCTTTACCTTCCTAAGGGGCGTTCCGGTCAGTTGGATGCTCCGTCTCGAAACGCGGATCCGACTTTCACGGACGGTGCAGCGGGCCAAGAGCGGGCGGTCCGGCGCTATGCCTGGTATATGGGAGGGGAATGTACCTCAGAGACAAATTTTAGCCTGTGTGGCCATCCTTGTACTCCAAGCTGTAATTGTGGTGAGTCACCAACTGACGCCTTATCTCGCACTCTTGGGTCTATTCCCGCTTCTTGTCTCTGGGTATTTCAGGCCGCGCTGGCTCGCGCCCGCGCTGGTTGTTCTGCCGCTGGCATATTTTATTCCGAACCTGGCATACGTTAAGGGAAAGTATGGTCTGTTCAGCGGATTCAATATCTTTGGCAACATCGGCTACCGCCCGCCACGCGGCGATCCGCTGGTCCTGGGAACTTGGGTACTGACAGGGCACACGCTGGCGCACCTGGCGGTTGTGCTTACACTGCTAACGGGGGTGCTGGCGGTGGCCGGATTCGTCCGCCGCCTGCTTCATGGTCACGTACGGACCACACTTGTTGTGGCCTGGCTCGCCTTCGCACCGGCCCTGGGGCTGCTGGCGCAGTCTTACGGGGGCGAGGCGCGGTTCAGGGTTTTTCTCTTCGCCTTGCCCTGGCTCTCTATTGGCGTAGCGTGGCTGTTCTGGTCCGGACCTGTCCGGACTCGTCGAACAGTCATTGGCGCCAGCGCAACCATCGTCACGATGGCCATGCTGTTCACTGTGGTGCACTTCCAGCCTGAGGCCGACTATCGCGTGTCCCAGGACGACGTCAGCGCCAGCCAGTGGCTAGACGCGAACACCAAGGCAGGCGACATTGTCTTTAAGACGAAGTACTTCTTCCCGTTGCTGGTGGGGCCCGACTATCCGCATTATCTCAAATGGGGAAGTGTGACGTCGCTGGTTGACTATTTCCGGCAAGCAAAAGGAAAAATCAGTGTTGAGGGCCTGCGGGCCTATGCTGACAGGCTCCGAGCGGCGGACAACAATTATGTGGTCATTACCGAAGAGCAAAAACGCCAAGCGGTGGAAGAAAAGCTTTTCGAGGCCCAGTACTTACCGGAACTGCAGCGTTTACTTGAGAACGGAACCGGCGTCGAGAATGTCTTCAGCAATACTACGGTCCGAATCTACCAATTCAAATCGGCGCCTTAACCTTGCTCGGTTTCGCAGGTTTGTCAGTTTATCCATCGGTGCGACAGCTGCACTTATCGCGGGGGCAATTGTGATTCCCTACCTGGCTGCGGAACAACTCACAGAGAGGCTTACGGAAATGCCCGTTGGAGATCTTCCGGGATGGAAACTGACCGGTGCCCAGGATTTCACCCGGCCAGCCGGCTCCGGAAGTGTTGGCGAGGTCTATGGTGCAGAGATGAGGGGATATGCCGGTTTCGCCGACAGCTCCGGCAGAGGGCTCTACGCGCCGGACGAGGTTCTCTCGGTAAGTCAGGGAAATCTTGACTACTTCCTCCATACGGCCGCAGGATCCCCACGGGTGGCGAGCGTTGTTCCCTTTGGCTATACCGGTCAAACCTATGGACGGTACTCCGTGAAGTTCCGGTATGATTCCATGCCCGGCTACAAGATTGCCTTTCTGCTGTGGCCTGTCAGCGATGACTGGAATGAAGGGGAAATTGATTGGCCGGAAGGGGGCCTGGATGGTGCTCTTTATGCTAGCTCGGCAATCAAGGGCTCCCGTGCCACCGGACCCATGAAATTTGACCCGCCCAACCGCGTCTATTCACCCGACGGGCCTGACGGATGGCATGTGGCCACCACTGAATGGACTCCGGGAAACGTCAAATGGTTTTGGGATGGACAACTCATCAGCCAGACAACGGACCCCGCCGGCGTTCCCGATACGCCGATGAGGTGGACGCTGCAGGTGGAGACCTCCGATCGCGCCAGCGCGTCGTATCCGTCTGCCGAAACATCCGGGTATCTTCAAATCGATTGGGCGGTGCAATATGCCTACACCCCCTAAAGCCGGGGGTCCTGTCCGCCCGGAACCAGATGCCGCGGGGGCTGTCGGGCTGCAGCAGGCGCCGGTCATCGAGCGCAACCTCAGAGCGGCCCTGCATGCCCTCGAGGCCACGGGACAGTCCTGGTTGTTGCTCCGGGGGCAAGACGACTTGGCGCGCCCCACTGGAGACGTGGACATTCTTGTGGCCAGCGACTTGTTGCCGATACTGGACGATCTGCTCCAGGCGGAAGGCTTCCGCCGTGTCCTGGCGCCCGGCCATGGCAGCCACTGGTTCTACTTCTGCTATTCGGCCACCGATGGCAGCTGGGTGAAGCTGGATATCGTCTCGGAGATCGCCTTCGGGCCCTATCAGCAGTGGCGGACTTCCCTGGCCCCGCAGTGTCTGGGCCGTCGCGTGCGCCGAGGTCCGTTGTGGCTCCCGGCACCTGCAGACCAGGGCTGGCTCCAGTTGCTCCACCTCTTCCTGGACAAAGGTCAAATCGCACCTGCGAGGGTGGACGCGGCCAGAAAGGCGGCCGAGGCCGCTTCTGCCTACGATTTCATTGCGTGCTTTGTCGACCACCGCATGGGACAAGGGACAGCGGCGGAAATACTGGCTCTGGTCCGGGCGGGCAACTTCAACCAAGTGCCGGCCACCGCGGCGTCGATGGCGTCCAGGTGGGCCGGCGGTACGGCTGCGCCCCGCCTGACCGCTGCCAGGCATAAGGGTCTTCGCCTCTTTGGTGCCCGACTACAAGGCAGCGGACCTGTCGTCGCAGTAATGGCGCCAGACGGCGCGGGAAAGACGACGCTGCTCCGCGGGCTGCAGGCTACCGTACCCCTGCCAATCAAGTATCTGTACATGGGCATGTGGGGAGCGGGCCCATGGGACGCCTGGTTGGTGAAGGTTCCGGGCGGCCGGAGTGCCAAGAAGGTGTACCGGATGCTGCGGGGTGGGTTGTTGGAAAGGCTCTACAGCTTAATGGGGCGCCTGGTGCTGATGGACCGTGTGCCCTACGACGCCCTGCTGCCCGGTACTGGCGCGGGAGGCATTTTGGAAAAGATGACCAACACTGTTGCCTTTACTGTGGTTCAACCCCCTGACCTCCTGCTCGTTCTTGATGTCCCTGGCCACGTTATGTTCAGCAGGAAGGGTGAACACTCCCCTGAGATCCTGGAAGGCTGGAGGCAGGCCTACCGGAAACTTGCTGGCCAGTTGCCGGGCAGCACTCTCATCGATGCCACCCAAGGAGCGGAGACGGTGCTGCGCCAGGCCACCGGGATCGTGTGGAACCAGGTCTCGCAGACGGCGGAGACGGGGCCAGGTGTCGATCGAGAGTCCGGCTCCGGGGCCGGATCACCCGGCCAGGAACCATCCGGGACGCAAGGAACCGGCTCAGGCGCGATCGGAGCCCTCACATCGCACCTCTGGAGGCGGCTGGACTGGCGGTTCCTGCTCCCCGACCTGCAGGTCAGCAGCGTCGGGTACGGCGGCACCACCAGCCCGGAACTGAAGTCCGCGCTCCACCTGATCGATCCCGCAGCGGCAGCGGTAGCGCCCGGACGTGCGGATCAAGGCAGCACCTACGGAGTTGTCCTGCTCAGCAACCCCGATCTGATGGACTTCAAGGCTGCCGCAGACGCCGTCAAACCTGGCGGCTGGATGTGCGTTGAAGTCCGGCGTTCTCTGTTCCGGCGGTCCGGACCCCGGACGCTGAAAGGCTGGAAACACGCCCTTATCCGCAGCGGTTACCAGGATGTCAGCGCGTACTGGAATGCGCCGTCGCTGGACCGTACGGCCCGCATCGTTCCAGTGGATTCGGCTGCCGCTATCAGGAACACCCTTTCACTCCACAAGGATGTCCGTTTCGGCGCCGCCAAAGCCCTCGCCGCACGGCTGGCACTCATGCTCCATCTCTTTGACCTGGCTATTCCGGAAGGAACTGTCACGGGCCGCCGCCCCTCGGCGGAGGAGCCGCAATGACATTCGTTGACCGGTTCCTGGCAGAGCGCTATGAGGAGCTTCAGCTCGAAAAATACGGCATTGGCAGGCAGTGGGAGACCGTCCTCCTGACACCCAGATTCATCACGTCCCGGCACGTGGTGGCACTGATTTTCGCGGCAGGAGCGAGGGAGCCCAGCCTTGTGGTGAAGGTGCCGCGGCAGCCGGGCGAGAACGACAGCGTGCGGCACGAAGCCAAGGTTCTGAGGCAGCTCGGCGCCGGACCTGCCACCGGTGTCCCGCATGTGGTGACTGTCTGTGACGTCGGCGCCCACACAGTGCTCGTGGAAACCGCTGTGACTGGAGCCCCCCTTGATCCCCGGCTTGTGGTCGCGGACCTATCGGGCGCCGTCAGCGCGGGGACGGACTTTGTAGACGCGCTGCCGTGCACGCAGGCAGCAGCCCAGAATGACGGATGGTACGACCGGACCATTGGCGAGCCGCTGCAGGCGCTCTGCCGGCTGGTTGCGGACGAGCCGGAAACCAAGGAGCTGGTCAAACGCACTCACGAGCTTCTGGCGCCGCTGCACGATGTGCCGTTGCCCGCCATCGTGGAGCACGGTGACTTAAGCCATCCCAACCTCTTCCTTCGGGACAACGGAACTTTGCAGGTGGTGGACTGGGAGCGGGCCCGCACCGATGGTGTTCCGGGCCATGACCTGGTTTTCTACCTTCAGTACCTCAGCGAATCAACTGAACACGCATTCCATCGGGGCGCGCAGATAGCGGCCTTTGAGAAGGCGTTCGGCGCGGGCGGGTGGGCATTGGCACCGCTCGCCGCCCATCTGAGGCGTCGGGGGGTGGACGCCGGAGTGCTTCCAATGTTGGTTATTGCCACCTGGGCCCGGTCGGCGGCCACGCTTGCCTACCGACTGGACCGCCAGACGGGCCCTGGGCCCGGAACAGACCAGGTCCGCCTGGCAGTGGCCTCCGATCGGGATTTCTGGCTATGGCGGCACGTTGTGACAGGCGTGCTGCAGGAGCGCTAGGCCCGGCGCGCAAGCTTCAGCAGTTCCCTGAGCAAGGCCGGGAATCCCAGCCGCAGAATGGCGTACACCAGCCCGATGGCCATGACCACCACGACGGCGGTGGTCATTATGGGACCGAGGAACGGAAGTCCCAGTGTGCCCAACCCGGCCACCCCAACAGCGGCCCCGCAGACCACGCCCGGGACGACGGCGCCGGCCAGGCGGCTCGCCCGGATCTTGATCACCCGGGCCGCGACAGCCTGCATGCCGCAGGCGAAAACAAACGCCACTGCCAACTGCGCACAGGCGACGCCGACGATGCCCCATTGGGCGGCGACGAACAGGACCGGCACGAGGATCACCAGCCGGGCCACGGAAATTCCGATGGAGAGGCCAGGGCGTCCAAGCGCCTTGTAGACGTCGTTGGCACCCGCGCCGAGGGACCGCACTGCTGCGTACAGGGCCAGGAAAACCAGCGGCAGCACCGCCTCGGTCCATTTCTGTCCGAAAAGCAGAGGCACCAGAACCGGGGCCAGAACCGCCAAGCCCACGCCGGCGGTCACCCCATACAGGGTCTGGATCTGGACACTTTTCAGGTATCCGCCGCGAAGCCGGTCTGGATCGCCGCGTACTTGGGCATAAAGCGGGAACAGGACCGTCGAGAGGACAAAGAAGACGTTGAGGATCAGGGCTTCGGGAAGCCGGAAGGCCAGTGTGTAGTAGCCCAAAGCCTGCGCGCCCAGCAGCAGACCAATGATGAGGTAGTCGACGTCGAAAATCAGGCGGGCAAGCAGACTGCTTCCCGCTACAGGCGCCCCATAGGCGATGTTGGCCCGGAGAGCATCTCTGCCCACGCGCCAGATCTGCCAAGGGGCGTTTTTGCGGACCAGAAACCAGCAAGTGACGGCATAAGCAACGGACCCGGCCGCCGTACCCACGGCCAGTGACCACGCGCCGTTGCCCGCAAAGGCCAGGACCAGGGTCACGGTTCCCATGGTGGCAGCCCGGACCACGGGTGCCAGGGTCAGGGGCTTGAACTTCAGATCCCGTCGCAGCAGGGCTTCCGGGACCGCGCCGAAGGACGTGGCCAACACAGAGATCCCCAGTACTTGGACCAGTGGCCCCACACCTGGCAGATTGAAGAGGCTGGCAATCCACGGCCCGGCCAGGACGATGGCGGTGGCGAGCGCACCACCGAGCAGCACGGAAATCAGCAGGGCGGACCGTGCCATGACTCCGGTTCGTGGCAGATAGACGAGCGCCTGGGCCACACCGGCGTCGGCAATGGTCTCGGCATACGCCATAAGGACCAGGGCCAGCGCCACCAGGCCGTACTCCTCGGGGGACAGGAGTCGCGCCAGAATGATGGTGGTGATCAGGACGATTACCCTGCCGGAGATGAATGCCAGCCCCTGCCACACTGCTCCGCGGACGCCTGCGCGGGTCAGATCACCGGGAGCGAGGCTCATGCCGGGGACCTTCCGTGCAGGATGCCGGCGGAATCGGACTTGATTGCCTTGCCGATCTCATCCGCATATTCCTGGGCCACCGTCCGCCACGTTCGGAGGGAGGCTTCGTCCGCTCCCGGGCGGTGCCATCCGCGCGTCGTCAACCGCCGCACGATGTGATCGGCGAACTCCTGCGGGTCAGGTGCAACGGTGAGCAAAGGGTGGGCAGCTTGCTCGCGGGCGGCCACGGGCGTCGCAACGACGGGAAGGCCAGCGGCCAGGGCTTCCCGGACAGAGTTCCGGATGCCTACCCCGTGCTCATCGGGAAAGACGGCGACGTCGGCGGAGTGGAAGACCTCCAGAACCGACGGCACGTTGGCCAGGACATCCACCCTCGGGCCAGCCAGTGCGCGGACGGAGGGTGCGGGTCGTCGCCCGGCGAGTACAAACCTGGCATCCGGAACCTGTTGCCACACCAGCGGGGCAATTTTGTTGATCAGAACGCCCACGCTGTCGACATTGGGGCCGTAGTTCAGACTGCCGACAAAACAGGCCACGGGACTGCCTGCTGTGGAGGCCCGACGCGTCGACCGTTCGGCGCCGTTGGGGATACTCCTGGCGGGCCGCGCGAGATGCTCGGACCATGAGACGGCATCCTGGGCTCCCACGGTGAGGAGCCGCGCACGCGGCGGCAGCCTCCGCTCGGACCGCACGGCAAGGAATTCCCTGAAGCGGTATGCGGGCCACAGCGCGTGGGCAACGGATGTCTCCATCGCGGCACGGATGGACCATGGATCCACCGTCTGCAGGACCAGGGGCCCGGTTACGGAGTGGGCGAGAAACAGGGCATGCGGACCGTGGATCAGGGTGGCTTCGTGGGCAGCTGAAAGTTTAGCCGCGGTGGTGTGCGCTTTGGCGGTTGAGCGTTGGTGCTTTCCGAAGCCAGTGAGGCCGCCGAGTGACAGTATGGCGGCCCAGCCGCGTCGACGGGTGGGCATCACGTGAACGGTGTTGCAGCGAGTGCGAATTTCGGCCGGCACATCCACCGGCCCCGCGAAGGTTAGGAGCGTCACAGCTATGTCCGCGGGCAGGTTCCGCAAGACCTCGAATGGGATCATGGAACTGCCGTCCCCCAGCATGGGGTCGCGGTTGGGCACGCTTTCTGTGATGTACAGAAGCTTCATTGCAAGAGTTTACGTTGCGGGTGCGGTGTTCTGCCTGAATGGCGGCAACAACTGCGGCTTTACACAAAATTAAAGAAAGCGAACGACGGCAGGATCCCCCCGCCGTCGTCCGCTCACATGATGGCGGTACTACTTCCAGGCGCGCACGTAATCAACCTGGACCTGTGACGCGGCACCATAGGCAGCTGGGGAGCTGCCTGAGGCGCCGACGTTGAGGATGATGTACTGCGGTGCACCGCCGTCGTCGGTGGCGTAGGACTTCACCTTCACGCCGTCGAAGTAGACGTCAGCCGAGTTGGCGGTCCGGTGCAGCCCGAAGGTGTGGAAGTCGTTGCCCCAGTTGCCGGGAACCGTGCCCTGGTTGTGGGCTCCCGTCGTCGAGTGGTAATTGACGGTCATCTTTCCGCTCAAAACCTCTGCGATGTCGTTCTCACCGTTGGTAGGCCATTTCTGACCATTGGTCCAGAATGCGGGCCAGTTGTAGAGGTTTGTGCCGTCGCCGGGAAACTTGATCCGGGCCTCGACGTAACCTGTCGTGAATTCGTAGCCAGTGGTGGCCCCGCCCTTGGGGTTGGTTGAAACCAGCGCACCCGAGGTGGACGAATTGAGGGAGAGGACAAGGTTGCCGCCGCCGACGGAAACGTTGCTGGGGCTGGTGGTGACCTTGTTCATGGTGCCGCAGGTGGGGGAGAACCAGCAGTTGGACCATTTGGCCGTGTCCAGGGCCGTGCCGTTGAATTCGTCGGCAAAAGCCATCGTCCATGCGCCGGGGACACCTACAGGCATGGCGCCGGTTGTCCCGGTTGATGCAAGGAGTGCAGGGGCAGGGGCCGGTTCTGGTGCAGCCGTTGTCGTCGCTACCGGGGCGGGTGCGGGAGCAACCGCAGGCTCTTCAGGCGCAGGCGCAGGCGCCGTGGTCGGATCGGGGGAGGGGTCCGTGGCCGGCAGCGGTGCCGGAACAGCGTTGGTGTCGCGCGTGACCTGTCCCGGAGCCTGGTCACGCTTGGACGTGTCCGCGACGCGGTTCAATTCGGCACTCTGCGGTGCCTGGTCGGAGACCTGGCCGAGGGATACGACTCCCAGCAGGGCGGCAAGAGCGGCCGCGGTCAGCGACATGTTGCGCTTGGACTTGGCACGGACCGCGGACTTCTTCAGCACAGACCGTCGCTGGGTGGGCGACGCGGCTTCGTCAGAATATGGGCGCGCGTGAGTGCGCGGCTGATCATTGGATGCAGACATAAGTGATTGCCTCTCAACGCCTGCGGAGTTAGCTGTCGGGTTCGGATGAGGCCATCCGGCCGCGTAAAGCGGCTCCACCCCTAGGGTCGGCTTAATGCCGTGCCCGGACACTCTGGGTCCCCCGCCTCTGCCTAAGTATGTTGTGGATTCCGGGCAGCGGCAGAGCTTGGCGTCTGCCCGGTTTTGGGCCTGGAAGGTCGGCCCACCTGATCGACCGTACACGACAGGATTCGATTAATCACAATCGGGTAACGGAACTCTCAGTTGCGGTGCGTCCCCTTGCGCCCGGCGGCAGTTGCCGTGTGCTAGCGCTGTTCGATGGGGTGGGCCGGGACGCCGACCCACGTTTCGCCATCGGGCACGTTGCTCAGAACGGCGGCACCCATACCAACCGTGGCGTAGGCCCCCACCGAAGTCCGTTCACGGACGCTGCAGTTCAGCCCGAGGTAGGCCGCCCGACCAATCCGGACTCCCCCGCCCAGCGACACGCCGGCGGCGAACGTCGCGAAGTCAGCCACGTCGTCGTCGTGCGTAAAAGTCACGGAAGGCATTGCCACAACATGGGTTCCGATCGTGACGGAGGCCGTCAGGGACACGTTCTTCAGGAGAATGCTGCCGCGGCCGATCCGGCAGCCCTCCGGGCACTCCACGGTGGGATCGATCGCAGTGGCGTAGCGGGCATCGCGCAGGCCCAGGGCGGCCAAGCGTTCCACTACGGCTTCCCGGGACTTTCCGGACGCCAGGCACACCAGCACCAGCGCATGGGTGAACTTGGGGGCATCGTCAATGGTTCCCAGCACCGGCGCGCCGTCCACAGTGACGCCGGCCATTTCCCTGTTGTCGTCGAGCAGCCCGACCACGTCGTACTGACCGCTGGCACGGACCATGGTCAGAACTTCCCGGGCCAGCCCGCTGGCGGCGACCAGAACCAGTTCGCTCACCGGGGCATCCCGGCAGCGACCCGGACGCTGTTCATGACCCGGTTCAGGCTCACGTTGTCCAGACTGTGGAAAATAGGGAGTACCAGCGTCCGGTCGGTCAGCCGTTCCGTGTTCTGGAGCCCTGCGTTGCCCGTTCCGCGCCAGCGATAGGCAGGCTGTCGGTGCGCCGCCATGGTGCCGCGGCGCGCTGATATGCCGCCCTCGGCCAGGCGGGCCAGGAGCCCTTCACGGTCCGTCGCGAAACTGGGTAGGACTTCGAGCCAGAATGACTGGAAGTTGGTGGTCCCGTATGGTGGATCGGCCACAAACCGGAGTCCGGATAGGCCGGAGAGGCCTGCCTCATACCTCGCGGCGATTTCCCGGCGGCGAGCCACTATCCCGGCCAATCTCCCCAGCTGCACGATGCCGATGGCGGCCTGCAGATCCGTCATCTGGTAGTCGAAGCCGACTTCGACATACACCTCCGGCGCAGTCGGGCGGGCCCTGCCACGGTCCGCCGACGGCACGCTCAGGGAGTGGCCGCGCAGGCTCCTGGCCCGGGCCGCCCAGTCTGCCCGGTGGGTTGTCAGCATGCCACCCTCGCCCGTGGTCACCAGGTTGTCCCGGTGGAACGACCACACGGCAATGTCCGCCCCCGTGCCCACGGGCCTGCCCTTGTATTCTGAGCCAACAGCCGAGCCAGCGTCTTCGATCACGATGATTTCGTGGCGATCGCACAACTCGCTGACGGGGTCCAAGTCAACCGGCATGCCACCCTGGTCCACCACGATCACGGCCCGCGTGTCAAGGGTCAGTGCGGCCCGGAGCGCAGGTGCGGTCACGGTGCCGGTGGCCGGATCCACGTCGCAGAACACGGGCCGGGCCCCGACATATGTCACCGCATTCGCGGCGGCGATGAAGGCCAGCGATGGAACAACCACGTCGTCCCCGGGGCCGATACCGGCCACCACCAGGGCCAGGTGCAGCGCGGTGGTGCTGCTGGAGGTCGCCACCGCGTGGCGCACCTCCTGGACGGCGCTGAACTTCGTCTCGAATGCCTGGACCTTCGGCCCCTGGGTCAGCATGCCGGAGGCGAGGACCTCCGCCACGGCGCGGGCTTCGTCCTCGCCGAGCCAGGGTTCCATGACGTTGATGCGGGCCAGGACGGTTTCAGCCGTCATCTGGCACCGGCCTTCGCGGCGGCCGTTCTCATGTCCGAGTCCTTCCCACATTCGCCCCGGGGAGTGCGCAGTTCGTACTGCAAAATTAGTCTGCCGGGTGCCGTTCCGGTGCGGAAAGCCGGCTGCCGTGTGGGCATCGGCCCGGAACAATGCGGGAACTGCGGGTACCTGCAGGGCGTTTGTGCCCGGTTGGAGGGCTAAAGGATGGAAAGGATTAGTGGTTCCTTGGCCTGTGTGGCTTCCATGCCGGCAGCGAGGGCCGTCAGCTGCGCGCGTGATTCCACTCCGAGCTTCCGGTAGATCGCGGTGAGGCGCACTTCTACGGTCCGGACGGAGACATACAGGGTGGCCGCGATTTCCTTGTTCCTCATCCCGCGGGCCACCATTTGGGCCAATACGCGTTCGTGGTCTGCAAGCATCAGGATCGCGGGGCTGACGAGCGCACCTGCTGATGCCACTCGTTCGTCAAGCAGCAGCGAGTCGACGTGCTGGGCCCAGGCGCGGGCACCAGCTTCGTCGAACATCACTTTCGCTCGGAGCAGCAGGTCCCGGGCGCTCCGGAGGCGGCCTAAGGTGCCAAGCCGTTCGGCGTAGCACAGCACGGTCCGGGCGCGTTCCAGCAGTGATTCCTGCGGGTTCCTGCCAGCGAGTGCGTCACTGAAAAGCTGCAGTGACTGTTCACCGTCCGCCAGCATGGCCCGGCTCCGGGCAACAGCCGTCATGAGCCACGGGGAACGCAGGCCAACTGCCTGGCTCTCCAGATGCCACAGTGCTTGGGCGGCTTCCCTGTGCCGGCCAAGCCTGACCAGGACTTCCACCAAATCGGCCGCGCACCGGAGCAGTGTTGGGTTGCTGAAGGCCTGGCCTATTTCCGCTGCCCGGGACAGCTGCGCGAACGCCTCGGCGAGGTTGCCGCGCATGAGGGCAAAATGGCCCTGGCACGCGGCCAGCTGCGCCGTGACCGCGGGATGGCTCTCCGCGCCTGAGAAGTGCTGGGATTCTGTTGTGTAGGCGCGGGCAAGTTCCTCGTCTCCGATCGCGTTGGCCCGCCAGATCCGGAAGACGTGCCGCATTCCCCGGTGATATTTGGTTTCCGGTTGCGCGAGCTCAAGATCCTCGATCAGTCTCACCGCTTTCCGGACGTTGCCGGCACGGATTTCGTTGTCCACCGCGAGAAAGTCTGCGGTTTCGCGACAGTTGACTGTGTTTGCCTCCAGGAAGTTCCGCACCCGGGCGAAGGCCTCCTGGGCGGCAATGTGGTGTTCGGAGTAGCTCAGCGCGCGACCCTGCACCAGAAGGACGGCAACTGTTTCGTTCCCGCCGTCGGGCCTGCGGCTCTGCTCCGGCTTCCCGCTGATCACGTCGATGAGTTGCATGGCGCTCTCGGCCATGGCTAGGCCATCGGGGGAGGCGTGGTCCTCGAACTCGCTGGCGCACCGCAGCAGGCTGGTGGCGTCCGCGGGCTCCCAACGGTCCGCGTAATACAGTGCGCCGGCCACGAGCAGGCGGTTTGCGAAGGCCGGATCATGCTGGCCGAGCTCCTTCACCAGCCGGATCACCATGCTGGAGCGCACGGCTCCACCCTGCATGAACTGGATTTCGAAGGCGAGGCCGGTAAGGCGAAGGATCAGGGCTGGGTTCCGTGTCACGCGTTGCGCCCAGTCCAGGTAGCGCTTGGCGTAAACGAATTCTCCTCGGTTCAGCAGCAGTTCGGCTACGGTGGTGAGTCTCGCGGCCGTCTCCGCTTCCCACGGGTTGATGGTCAGTGCCCGTTCGATGTATTCGATGGCAAACGGCACCTCGCCGCTCCGGATCAGGTCAACGGCAAAGCGGAGCAGCCCAAACGGGGTCTGCCGCTCCAGGGCAGTAAAACTCAGGTGCCAGCGGTGGGCGTATGGATCTGCGGGTTCCGCTGCTTCCGCCATGGAACGGTGGCCGGCGGTCCGCATTGCAGGCATCATTGCCGCATAGACGTAGCCCCGAAGCAACTGGTCCCGGATCCGCAGATGCGGCCCGGACCTGCTCACCATGCCATTTGCTAGCAGTTCGTCGATTCCGCCCCACAGCGGGTTGTAGGCCCCTTCCAAGGTGGCGATGTCACTGCGGCAGGATAGGGAAAGCAGGTTCAGAACCTGCCTCGCGACCGGCGAAAGCCCCCCCACGATGGCGGCGAACTCCGCTTCGAAACTACCCTTGCCGGGCAGTGGTACGGGCAGTGCGTATTTTCCCTCAGCCGCGCGTTCCAGCAACAACCTGAAAAGCTCGACGGCGGCGAGCGGGTTTCCCTTGGTGGCCGCAGCGACTGTGTGGACCGCCGCCGTCGCGGTCTGTCGCGAGGGGATGGCCTCCAGCATCAGGACCGTGTCGTTGTAGCTCAACGGCCCCAGTTGGAGGGCCGGAAGGGATGCGAACGGGCTGTCCGGCGATTCTTCGCGCGCGCTGGTGAACAGGACAATGTCTGTGCCGGACAGGCGGCGGGCCAGGAATCCGATCACAGCCTGGCTGCTGGGGTCCAGTTGGTCTGCGTCGTCAATGACAATGATGGTCCGTGAGGATGAGCGCTGGTGAAGTCCGTTCAGCAGCATCGTGGACACGGTGGGAACGCTCATGGCGCCGGTTGAATCCCGCAGCAGTTCGTCCGCGAACCGGCTGAGGACGGGATCATCGATGCCGTTCAACAGTGCGGTGAGGCCGGACAGCGGCCAGTCCGATTCGGACGAGCAGGCTCTCAGAACAACAGTCCGGTAGTCCGACAGGCGCGGAATTTCGGACAGTAACACAGACTTGCCCATGCCGTGCCGGCCCACAATCGTCAGGGCGGACTCGGTGGGCCTGCGGATCACCGAGAGGATCCGGTCCAACTCTTTGGTTCGCCCTATTAACGACATGCGGTCCCCATCTGTTCATCGAAGGAGACCGCTGCTGCTTGCATTTCACATTTGATGAGGTCCGTCCGGTCATTTCGTGACCGTTCGGACCGGACTTTCTGGCCCCGTCATCGCGACCAGCACGGTACCCAGCCGTTGGATAGCAATATAGCTTCAGTCATGCTCCTGCACCAGCGAAGTCCCGGCGCTAAGGTACTCATTTTTGGGCCGCCTCTACTTGGGGAGTTATCCACATACTCGCATCCCGGCTTCCGCGCCCGTCCCAGGACGCTTAGCCTTGTGTCAAGCGCGAATCGCCTATCCGGTCCAAATGCACTAAGATATTGAAGTCTGTGCTGCGCCCTGCCTCCGTTTTGTTGGCCGGGCATCGCACGGCATCGCAAATGAACCTCCTGTTACGGAAATGCCGTAACCGCTTAGCCCAAAGGAGGTGGGTTCACATATGCGTCCTTACGAATTGATGGTAATCATCGACCCCGAGGTCGAAGAGCGTACCGTTGAGCCGTCGCTTCAGAAGTTCCTGAACGTCATCACCAACGATGGTGGAACCATCGAAAAGGTTGACATCTGGGGCCGTCGTCGACTGGCTTACGAGATCAAGAAGAAGTCCGAAGGTATCTACGCCGTGGTGAACTTCACCGCCAAGCCGGACACCGCCAAGGAACTTGACCGCCAGTTGTCTCTTAACGAGACCATCATGCGCACCAAGATCACCCGCCCCGAAGAGCAGAAGGTCGTTGCTGAGTAATTTCAGCTCCAATTTTCATTCTTTACCCCGCAGGATCGAATTCTTCACCCAGGATCGAACAAGGAGGCAGTAGATGGCAGGCGAAACCACTATTACGGTCATCGGTAATCTAACCAATGACCCGGAATTGCGGTTCACACCGTCAGGTTCGGCAGTAGCGAACTTCACCATCGCTTCCACCCCGCGCACCTTTGACCGCCAGTCCAATGAGTGGAAGGACGGGGAAACCCTGTTCCTCCGCGCGGCGGTATGGCGTGAAGCAGCCGAGAACGTTGCCGAGTCCCTCACCAAGGGCATGCGCGTGATTGTTTCCGGCCGTTTGAAGAGCCGTTCCTACGAAACAAAAGAAGGCGAAAAGCGCACCGTTATGGAGCTCGAAGTCGATGAAATCGGCCCGAGCCTGCGTTATGCCAATGCCAAGGTCAACCGCACCCAGCGCTCTGGCGGTGGGGGTGCCGGAAACGGCGCTCAGGGTGGCTTCGGCGGCGGCAACAGCGGCGGTGGCTTCGGAGGCGGCAACTCTGGTGGAAACCAGGGCGGCAACTCCGGTGGAAGCTTCGGTGGTGGCAACCAGCAGGCTGCACAGGAGGATCCCTGGGCAACGCCCGGCGTCTCCAACGCAGGCGGTGGCTGGGGCAACGGCCCCGATTCCGAACCTCCCTTCTAAACCAATCATCTAGGCCCGACGCCGGGACCGCCGAAGGTGCCGCAAGGCACGTGACGTGACTGCCGCCGTCGGACCACCACCATCCCGTGGATCAATATCCACGGGCTCCATAGAATAGGAGCTCCACGATGGCTAAGGCTGAACTCCGTAAGCCCAAACCAAAGTCCAACCCCTTGAAGGCCGCTGACATCACTGTCATCGACTACAAGGACGTAGCATTGCTGCGCAAGTTCATCTCCGACCGCGGAAAGATCCGCGCCCGTCGCGTCACTGGCGTCACGGTGCAGGAACAGCGCAAAATCGCCCAGGCAATCAAGAACGCCCGCGAAGTTGCACTGCTGCCTTACTCCGGCGCTGGCCGCGGTTAGGGAAGGGATTAACTAACATGGCAAAGCTCATTCTGACCCACGAAGTAACCGGTCTCGGTGCTGCTGGCGACGTTGTCGAGGTCAAGGACGGTTACGCACGTAACTACCTGCTGCCCCGCAACTTCGCCCTGACCTGGTCCAAGGGTGGCGAGAAGCAGGTTGAGTCCATCAAGACTGCCCGCGCCGCCCGCGAGCACGCTTCCCTGGAAGACGCTCAGAAGCAGGCCGCTGCACTCTCCGCCAAGCCGGTCAAGCTCGTCGTCAAGGCTGGCGAGACCGGACGCCTGTTCGGCACCGTCAAGCAGGCCGACGTCGCCGACGCTGTTGAGGCCGCTGGCCTTGGCCGCATCGACAAGCGCAAGGTTGAACTGCCGACTCACATCAAGTCGGTTGGTTCCTACCAGGCCAACGTCCGCCTTCACGCTGACGTTGCCGCTGTGATCGAACTCAACGTAGTTGCAGGCAAGTAGCCTTTCCGGCTAGGCAGCCTCAAACTGCACGAGAAACCCCGTTGCCGTCACCGGCAACGGGGTTTTTCTGTGCCTCACGCCGAGGCCAGGTCGTGCGCGGCTCTGCCATGATTCGGTCGTAGCCGCCGAAGCCCACCATCGTCGGACCCCATATGAAGGCTTCCCTCGCAGAGCACGGCTCACGTGTCAGCCAGGCCGCCCGTAGTGATAGCCTGCGGCGGTGAACCAGTATTCATCCCCCGCGCGCCGCCGTCGTCCGTTCACCCAGGTGGACGTATTTACGGACGAACCCTACCGGGGCAATCCGCTCGCGGTGGTTCTTGACGCCGTGGGTCTCAGCACGGAACACATGCAGCGCTTCGCGAACTGGACGAACCTCTCGGAGACCACCTTCCTGCTGCCGCCGACGCATCCCGATGCCGGTTACCGTGTCCGCATCTTCACCGCCCACGAGGAGTTCCCCTTTGCCGGGCATCCCACGCTGGGGTCGGCGCACGCGTGGCTTGAGGCCGGTGGCGTCCCGAAGCGGGACGGGGTCCTGGTCCAGGAATGCGCGGCCGGCCTGGTCCGCGTGAAGCGCGACGGCGGACGGCTGGCATTCGCTGCCCCGCCCCTGACGCGCTCCGGTCCCGTGGCGCGTCCACGTAGAAGCTCTCGGCGAAGACGTCCGGGTGGGCGGCAGTTCCACCACTCGCATCACCGGCACGGTGGAGCTGTAGAGCCGGTGGAATAAACGCGGACAGTCGCCGGTTACCCAATTACATGCAAATACATGTAACATAGGCTGTACCGAATCTCAGGAGTCCAAGTGGAAACCCGCCGCATCACCGTAATATCCGCCGGCCTCGGTGTGCCGTCCTCAAGCAGGCTGCTCGCCGACCAGCTCGCCGCTGTGGCGGAGCACCGCCTCGCCGATGCCGGTTTTGAGGTGACGGTTGAGATCGTTGAGCTCCGCGACCTCGCGGTGGACATCGCCAACAACTTCGTTACCGGCTATGCGGCCCCGCGCCTGGCGGATGTCATTGCCGGCGTGGAGGCTTCCGATGGCATCATTGCCGTCAGCCCGGTGTTCAGTGCCTCCTACAGCGGCCTGTTCAAGTCCTTCATCGACGTCCTGGACCCCAAGTCCCTGGAGGGGAAGGCTGTCCTGCTGGGTGCCACCGGCGGTACGGACCGCCACCAGATGGTCCTTGAGTACGCAATGCGCCCGCTGTTCAGCTACCTGCGCACCCGGATGGCCGCAACGGCTGTTTTCGCAGGCCCCCAGGACTGGGGAAACACGGACGACGGCGGCTCCCCCCTATCGTCGCGGATTGACCGTGCTGCGGCTGAGTTTGCCGCCCTCCTGGCGGGGGACCAGTCCGGCCGCAAGTCGGCGGCCCTGGAGTCCCTGCCGTTCGAGCAGCTCTTGGCGGGCATTTCCGGCGGACGCTAGTGCGCGGCCGTCCCCTACCGCCGCGCCGGTCCCGCCGGTGATCACGGCTGCCGAACTGTTCGGTCTCCCCGGTCAATGACCGGAACATGAGGTGTCCTGTGAATTCAATTGACCTGAACATGGGCGAACGCAGCGGCTGGGTCCCGGGGGTCCGGGAGTGCGGGCGTCCGGAAGCGCAGCCGCCCAGGAGTCCTAGTCGTCCAGGAGTGCGATGAACTCGCGTGCCTGCTTCAGGGTGATGTCCGAGTGCTTGGTCAGGGCAGTGGCGGCGCCTTCGGTATCTCCACTGCGCGCCAGCGTGCGGATGCGGCCGTAGATCTCGTCGTTGAGCATGTTGCTGCTGACCTCACGCGTCACGTCGCCCTTGCTGGCAATGGCGCGGTAGCGGTAAGGGAATCGCTGGGGCGTGTCGTCGTCGTCGGGTTCTGCCTCCGCCGCTTCAGCGGCGGGGCTGCGGTAGGCCTGCGGATGGGCGGCCAACGCCCCCACCGCGTCCCGGGAGGCCCGCAGGCCTTCTCCTGTGGCCTCGTAGTACAGCTTGATGGCCGCCATAGCCTGTCCCTGGGCAATCAGCGCATACAACCTGCGGTGCTGGTCCTCAGAGAGCTTGGCGGCGGCCAGGCGGGCCACCTCAACTGGATCCGGCGCGGAGGCGGTCCCGGCCTGCCTGACGGCCGCCTGCCGCCTACTGACCGCCCGGGCTGCCAGTGCGACTCCGGCGGCTACGACCGCAAGGATGATGACGGGGATCACGAGCGATTCCATTCCTAAAGCCGATCTACATACTTTTTGGCTGTCGCCAGGTCGGTGTGGGTTGCCTGGCGGAGGAGTTTGATGGCCTGGATCTTGTGCCCGTCCTGCGCCATCGTCTGCAACTGCATTGCCAGCTGAGGGTCCAGAATCCCGCCGGGCAGCGCCGCATAGCCATACTGGCCGGCGCCCGCGCCGGACTGCCCGCGCCGGGCCGCCCGGGCGTGGTCTTCCTGCTGCGATTGCTGCTGTTCGTTTTGGCTGGGCCGGGTGTTGGCTTCGAGGCGGGCACGCACGGCTGTTGCCACGCGCACCTGCTCGGCATAGTGCTCCGCCGAGCGCCTCGCCAGGTCCTGCTGGTACTTCTCGGCGTCGGAGGTCCCGGAATCACGCGGTCTGAGGGCCGTCGTAAATGCCCAGATTATTGCCGCCAACACGCCGGCCGGCAGAAAAGCCATCAGTACGTCGCCCATAGTCAGAGCTTATGCCAGATGCCCGTTATCCACAGCACATTCCTGCCGTTGCATACAGCCGATTCGCTATGGCGTCAAAATATCCCGGGCGGCGTGTGCAGCATCACCAATAGGGCATGAATCGGCGGCCAAGGCGCCCGGAAGGGCGGAACTTTCAACAGCGCCGCGCTGAAAGCTGTGGATGAAGGTTGGGAAAAAAAGAATTTCGTCCACATCCTCGACCAACGTTTTCGCAGGTCAGACGCCTGCATCCGGCGAAAGTTTTTTTGTTTCCACAGGTTCACCCACAGGCTGTGCACAAGCTATGCCTGTTAGTGCACAGGTTATCCACAGGCCTGCGGGCTTGTGGGCTTGGCCGCTGGGGCGGGGGCGACTACCGTTGCGGGATACCTGCTTTTGGGGCGCTGTGACGCCGTCGCGGACATATGCTGTCGTCGCAGTGGAGGCCTTCGGCCCGGCCGCTGGGGCACATTCTGTGGATAACTTGCGGAACATGGGGATAACTCCCCCGCGCGCTGCGCAGACTCCGCTTTGCACAGACTTCAATGGGGCCGCCGGGATTCATTGTCGGTGGCCGCTGATAGACCTGAACGTATGCCGTCCCGTGGAGGTCCCGCAGGATGGCGCCCGGCAGGTAAATGACTTACTCGCCGCACCATGACGCGGCACACTATGGAGGACGGCAGCTTTGTCAGTAACGCACCTGGACTCGATCGAGGGTACCCGCGGATCAGAAGGCAGCCGTAAACCGCCACAGGACATCCCCGCCGAGCAGTCCGTCCTCGGCGGCATGATGCTGTCCAAGGATGCCATCGCGGACGTTGTGGAAATCCTCCGCGGCCAGGACTTTTACCGGCCTGCGCACGAGACCATCTACGAGGCGATCATCGACCTCTACGGCCGCGGCGAGCCTGCAGATGCCGTTACAGTCTCGGACGAACTGACCAAGCGCGCGGAGATCAACAGGATCGGCGGGCCCGCCTACCTGCATGAGCTCATCCAGACTGTCCCCACGGCCGCCAATGCCGGCTACTACGCCGAGATCGTGGCAGAGCGCGCCATTCTGCGGCGGCTGGTCAACGCGGGCACCAAGATCGTCCAGCTTGGATACGGCTCCGACGGCGAGGTGGAGGACCTGGTCAACCAGGCGCAGGCTGAGGTTTACGCTGTGGCAGAGCGGCGCACAGCAGAGGACTACGTGGTCCTCAAGGACGTCATGGAAGCCACGGTGGACGAGATCGAAGCGTCCGGACACCGCGGGGAAGGCATGACCGGTGTGCCCACCGGGTTTTACGAACTCGACGAACTCACCCATGGGCTGCACCCCGGACAGATGATCGTCATCGCCGCCCGCCCGGCAGTTGGTAAGTCCACGTTCGCCCTGGACTTCGCCCGCTCGGCGGCCATCAAGAACAACCTGGCCACGGTTATGTTTTCGCTCGAAATGGGCCGGAACGAAATTGCCATGCGCCTGTTGTCCGCCGAAGCAACCATCGGTCTGCAGGATCTTCGCAAGGGCACCATCAAGGACGAACAGTGGTCCAAGATCGCCACCACCATGGGCCGGATGAATGATGCCCCGCTGTTCATCGATGACAGCCCGAACATGTCGCTGATGGAGATCAGGGCCAAGTGCCGCCGCCTCAAGCAGCAGCATGACCTGAAGCTCGTGATCCTGGACTACCTGCAGCTCATGAGCTCCGGCAAGAAAGTGGAGTCACGCCAGCAGGAAGTCTCCGAGTTCTCCCGTGCGCTCAAGTTGCTGGCCAAGGAACTCCAGGTCCCCGTCATCGCACTCTCGCAGCTCAACCGTGGCTCCGAGCAGCGCCAGGATAAGCGGCCCATGGTCTCTGACCTTCGTGAATCCGGCTCCATCGAGCAGGATGCGGACATGGTTATCCTGCTCCACCGTGAAGACGTCTATGACAAGGAATCCCCGCGTGCGGGCGAGGCGGACATCCTGATTGCCAAGCACCGTAACGGCCCTACCAAGGACATCGTGGTGGCATTCCAGGGTCACTACTCGCGCTTCGCCAACATGGCGGCCGACGCCGGCGGCAGCGGCTTCTAGGACCCTTACTGCCGGGGCTGGCTGGCTCAGCCCTGCCCCAGCAGGTGGTTGGGCAGCCGGTTCCCTGGTGCGGTACCACGGATTTCGAGCAGTTCGCGGGCGTGGGCATGCAGCCGTGTATCTTCTGCCGAGACCGGCACCCAGCTGGGGACGGGGACCGAGTTGCCGTCCGCGTCGCGGGCCACCATCACCGTAAGGCAATATGTGGTGAGGTCCAGTTCCTTGCCCTTCGGATCTCCGGAGCGCACATGTACGGCAATGTGCATGCCTTTGGTCCCGGTGTAAACCAGCCTGGCCTCGACCTCCACTACGTGGCCGATCAGCAGGGGTCGGTAGAAGCGAACGCCGCCGGAGAAGACCGCCACGGTGTCCATGCCACAGTAGCGGGACGCGCAGACGTAAGCGGCTTCGTCGACCCACTTCATCACGATTCCGCCGTGCACTTTACCGCCCCAGTTCACGTCCGTGGGGGACGCCATGAACCGCAGCGTCACCCGTTCGGCGGTCCCGGCGGCGGTATATTCCTGGGCGTTCATAGCTTCGACAATGCGTTCACGGACCTTGATCCGTGCCAGGGCGTGGTCCCGCTGTTCGATCTCCGCTGCCGTGGCCGGTTCGAACTGTTTAACCGGTATCGGCTTGCCGTCGTCGCCGACAGCCACAAAGATCACCATGCACTGGCTGCGCATTGTGGCCGGCCCGCCCTTGGGATCGCTTGACGAGACGACGGTCCGGATGTGCATGGAGGAGCGTCCGGTGTAGACGATGGTGGCTTCCACCTCCACCATGTCGCCGCTGTTCACCGGGTCCGCGAAGTGGATGTTGCCCACGTAGGCGGTGACGCAGTAGGACTTGGCCCAGCCCACGGCGGCAGCGTACGCGGCCTTGTCCACCCATTCGAGGACGGTCCCCGCATCCACCGAGCCGCTGTGGCCCACATCCGTGGGGGCGGCCAGGAAGCGGAGGGTTACGGAGTTGGCTGCGGTCTCAGTCATGCTGCGATCTTACTGAGAGGCAGTGTTAAGGGCGGGTCGGGGCTGACACATATTCGCAACGTAACTGCCCCGCCCGCCGTTTTTGGACGGAAGGGGGCAGTTTCGTCTGTGGCTGCTGGCTGCTGTTGCCTACTCTGCGCGGGTGTAGGTGATATCCGGCCGCGCGGGCAGTTCCATGCCCACCCCGATGAAGAAGTTGGGGTGCGGCGGCTTGTTGTACGCGATGTTCTCGCGCGCAACCGACTGCCGGTACACAGGATCATGCGCCGGGGTGCGGAGCCGTACAACGGCACATTCCGCGACTCCCGGACCGGTGAAGTCCTCTGTAGATGCCGGGTCAGTGGTGGCCGTCCCTGGCGCGGGCCGCAATCACGAGCGAGTTGATTTTGGCCGCCGTGCCGCTGAAATCCAGGTTCAGCTGACCGTCCACCAGGGAGATGAGGACTCCATTTCCCGGTACTGGCCGGCCGCCTTGTCCCTCATCTGGACCTTGGCCATTTTCTCCGCCGCGACGGCGGTGTCCGTAAAGCCGAATTTGCCGGCGACGGAGTAGCCGGTGCGCAGTGAACTGCTCCGGAGCGCGGGGTGCCCCGGCGTGCATGGCGAGGCGGTTGCCGGTGGGGAAACCGTGGTGGTGGGTTGTGAAGACGGCATGTTGGTCTACCGCGACGGGGCCTTCACCAAGATTGCAAGCCCTGACCTCTACGGCCGCATGGGCAACCAGGCCGGAAGCGCCGCCTCCCCGGTGATCCTCGGCGACTACAAGGTGGACAGGGATGCGGAGCTGGAGAGGCCGACCCGAGTCTCACTCGTCAACACTGACACCGGCACGCTGCAGCTCGTGGACCTGGGCACCAGCTATTCCTTCCGCTCCCTGGGCCGGGGTCTCCGGCTGACCTTAGCCAAGGAATTTTACGCCCGACGGCGGACCGGCACCTGGGTGCCGGTCCGCCGTCGGGCGTTGCTCGTTTTGGAGGAGTCCGCTTAGGCGAGGACTGCCAGTTTGGAGCCCTTGCGGGCGAACAGGACGCGGTCCACGGACACCCGGCCGGCTCCGGTGAGTGCGAGTGCCAGGGCGGCAGCGCCCAGGAGCAGCACCAGTTCGTACCCGCCCTTGTCGGCGAAGACTCCTGCCGGGGCGTGCACCAGGAAGAGGGCGCCGATCATGTTTAGGGCCAGCAGGGCAGCCACCACGCGGGTGAGTACGCCGAGGATGAGGGCAACGCCGCCGGCGAGCTCGAGGCCTGCAACGAGGGGAGCTGAGATGTTGGCTGCGGGGACGCCCATCTGGGAGAACGCGGCCTGGGTGCCGGCGATGGTCCATTCATTGAACTTCTGCCAGCCGTGGGCGGCGAAGAGGAAGCCGAGGATGACGCGCAGGACGGTGATGGCCGTGGTGATAAGGCGTGACTGATTCATAAATCGAGTCTCCCCGACATTTAGTTGAAGTGTCAACTAACCATCCGCCATTGTGTCCTTTGTCATGACATCCGGCGTCATGGAAGCAGGGCCGCCGGGTGGTCGGCGCCGGCCGTTAGGCTGAAGCTGTGCCCAATCAATCCGCCCCCGCCGCCGTGCAGCGTCCCGCCAGCCATGCCCGGGAAATCCTGCGGCTCGCCGTGCCTGCGTTCGGCGCACTGATCGCCGAACCGCTGTTCCTTCTCGCGGATTCGGCCATTGTGGGCCATCTCGGCGTGGCCCAGCTGGCCGGTGTGGGGCTAGCCTCCGCGGTGTTGCACACCGCCGTCGGCCTGATGGTTTTCCTCGCTTACTCCACCACCCCGGCCGTGGCCCGCGCGATGGGACACGGCCAGTTGGGCAAGGCGCTTGCGGCAGGGCGCGACGGCGTCTGGCTGGCTCTGCTGCTGGGCATAGTCCTGGCGGTGGCCGGTTTCTGGGCCGCTGAACCGCTGGTGTCCCTGATGGGGGCAGAGGGTGATGTGCGCTCATTTGCTGTTGACTATCTCCGCTGGTCCATGCCTGGCCTGGTGGCCATGCTGCTCATCTTCGCGGGCACCGGAGTCCTCCGCGGATTGCAGGACACCAGGACACCGCTGCTGGTGGCCACCGCAGGCTTTGCCCTGAATATTGTCCTTAACCTATGGCTGGTCTACGGGCTGGACTGGTCCGTTGCGGGCTCGGCGGCGGGCACCAGTGTGGCGCAATGGGCCATGGCGGCCGTCTATCTGCTGATGGTCCAGCGAAATGCTGTCCGTCATGGCATCAGCCTGTGGCCCGACTGGAGCGGTATCCGCGCGATGACCCGCGTCGGTTCGTGGCTCATGCTCCGCACCCTGAGCCTGCGCATAGCCATCCTGGCCACGGTTTTTGTGGTCACGGGGCAAGGTGCCGTCAACCTTGCCGCGCACCAGCTGGCCATGACCATTTTCTCCTTCCTCGCTTTTGCCCTGGATGCCCTCGCTATAGCCGCCCAGGCCCTGATCGGCAAGGAACTCGGTGCGTCCAATCCCGTGAGGGCGCGGCAGTTGACCCGGACAATGATCCGCTGGGGTGCCGGTTTCGGCGTGATCACAGGTGCCCTGTTGGCCGTCGCTGCACCTTGGGCCGGGGCGCTGTTCACGTCAGACGCCGGCGTCCAGTCCGTCCTGACGTACGCCCTGTGGATCCTTGCCGCCGGCCAGCCAATTGCGGGTTTTGTCTTTGTCCTGGATGGCGTGCTGATCGGCGCCGGCGACGCCAAGTATCTGGCACTGGCAGGTGTGGCCAACCTCGCCGTCTACGTGCCCATGCTCGTGGCCGTTGCTGCCTCCGGCATGTCCGCGGCTGCAGGCCTCGTGTGGCTGTGGGCCGCTTTTGCGCTGGGCTACATGGCCGCCCGGGCTGTGACCCTGGGCCTGCGTGCCCGCTCGGACCGCTGGATGGTGCTGGGTTCGCCATAGGGCCGGCGGCCACTAAACTGGACCGGTGAGCCAACCAGTGACCCCCGCAGACATCGCGCCCGGCGCCGCACCGCAGGCTGACCTGTGGAAACCGGTGTTGCTCCGGGCTCTGGCCGCGCTAGTGTTCGGCGCGGTGACCATTTTCTGGGCCGGCCCGTCGGTCCAGGTCATGGGCTGGGCAGGCGGGCTCTATCTGCTGGTCACGGGACTGCTGGTCCTATGGGCCATCCCGAAGACCGGCTACGCGCGTGACGGCATGCCCGGCAAAATCCTCTCCGCCGCCGGGGCGTCCCTGGCAGGCGCAGGTGTTGCCTTGGCGCTGCTGCATGGGGACCGCGTCTTCGGCGTTGTCGCCGCGGCGGGACTTGGCCTGGCCGGAGCGGTGGAGCTGTACTGCGGCCTCCGATATCGCGGCCGGCACATACTGGCCCGTGACTGGCTGGCCTCGGGCATCGTCGGGCTTGGTACCGCGGCGATCCTGCCTTTCTTCATCAGTCTCGGAGCCCATGCACTGCTTGGCGTCGCCGGCGGCGGAGCCATCATCTCCGGTGTGCTCTGGGTCCTGTCCGGGCTGACGCTAAGGCACGATTCCCGGCCCGCCTCCGGGAAGCCGTAAACTAGAAGCGAAAGGTTCTACCCGGCGTAGAAAACGCGCCCGGAACAACCCCCGCACACATTCGAACCAGCAAGCCCTTCGGCATGGCTGTAGGAGAGGAACTACCTTGGCAGACCAGAAACCAGGAAAACCGCGCAATCTGCGGACCTCGGTGAAGGGGCCGCTGATGTTCTCTGCGTTCTGGGCCGTCCTCGCTTTCATCGCGGTGCTGATCTTCGCCTCCGGCGGCAGTTCGAAGACCCCCCGGTTCGACCTCGCCTTCACGGGGGCCGGCATTGCGTTCATCGTTACGTTGGTGATCGCGGCCATGCTGGCCATGAGCCACAAAGAGAACTCCGAACACCTGGGCAAGGGATCGGGCGTCAACCTGAGTTCAGCGCGGAAGCCGTTGCATGGATTCGGGGGACACGGCTCAAGCCAGGCCGGCGGCGCCCCTGAGGCTCCGGACGCTGACAGCCCCGGCTCCAGCAACTCCTAGCGCACCGGCTTCCCGTAGGCTGGCTTCCCGCGCGCCGGTCCTGCCCAGGTCCCGCCGCTGGCTAGTGGACCGTCGCCTGCCGCGCCCGGTACGCTGCCACGTGCGCTCGGTTGGCACAGTTCCCGGTGTCGCAATACCGTTTCGACCGGTTGCGGCTGAGGTCCAGGACCACGGCATCGCAGTCCTCGGCCTCGCACACCAGCATGCGGTCCATTTCCTTGCTCCGGATGACGTCCGCCAGGGCCATGGCAGCTTCGGTGCCCATTCGCTCTGCCAGCGGTGCGTCTCTGGCGGTGGCGTGCAGATGCCAGTCCCACTCATCGTGCTTCATCAGCTGGGGGAGTGCGTTGGCCTCGCGCAACAGGCGGTTGACGCCCGCCACGGCGGAGTCTTCGTCTGCAGTCCAGAGGGTGGCAAGCCGCCCGCGCAGTTCGTGGACACTCGACAGCTCCGCCGCATCGCCGGCGCGGGATCCACTGAACCCTTCGGAGCGAAGGAAGCCATCCAGCTGCGCCACCGTGGCGAGTAATTCGCGTCCGTTGGCGGCCGTGTTGACCAGGTTGACCACGGTGCGCAGGGCTATTTCGGTGTCAGGGGCAAAGACCATCTTGACTCCTTACTGGGAGCGGGCGTAATGTCAGGACCATTACCCCACTTTACTCCTGACAGGAGGTGTCGGTGACTGCCGCCCCTAACCCCGCAGCCGCGGGCAGATTCCTTGGCTCCGGTCTTGGAATCGCGTTGTTCTCTTCTGCCGTCTTCGGGCTCTCCGGCTCCTTCGCCAAGGCGCTCCTGGAAACCGGCTGGACCCCGGGCGCTGCCGTGACAGCCCGCCTGACCGGTGCTGCGCTGATTCTCGTAATTCCTGCGATTCTGGCCTTGCGCGGACGGTGGTACCAGCTGCGCGACAACTGGGTCACCATCGGTCTTTTCGGTCTGATCGGTGTGGCCGCGTGCCAGCTGTTCTACTTCAATGCCGTAGCCCGCCTCTCCGTGGGCGTAGCGCTGTTGCTTGAATACCTGGCGCCC
Organism: Pseudarthrobacter sp. NBSH8; assembly: GCF_014217545.1. Taxonomy (NCBI): domain Bacteria; kingdom Bacillati; phylum Actinomycetota; class Actinomycetes; order Micrococcales; family Micrococcaceae; genus Pseudarthrobacter; species Pseudarthrobacter sp. NBSH8. The sequence continues at coordinate 3,988,673 of NZ_CP043178.1, read as the reverse complement.
GTCCTCATCGTGCTTTGGCTGTGGGGGGCGAGCAAGAAGCGCCCACGGGCGTTGACCTTAGGCGGAACAGTGCTCTCGCTCGGCGGCCTGATCCTGGTGCTGGACCTCACCGGAACGGTCAAGATCGACATCGTCGGGGTCCTGTGGGGGATGGCCGCTGCCGTATGCCTTGCCATTTACTTCTTCATCACGGCCAAGGAAAATGATTCCCTGCCGCCCATCGTCCTGGCGTCCGCCGGGCTGCTGGCGGGGGCGGCCGTTATGTGGCTGGCGGCCGCAACGGGACTGCTTCCCATGGCATTCAGCACCGCGGATACCAAGCTGGGCCCATGGATCACGCCATGGTGGGTCTCCCTGGGTGGCCTGATCATCATGGCAACAGTCCTGGCGTACGTTTCCGGCATTGTGGCTGCCCGCGCCCTTGGCTCCAAAGTTGCGTCCTTCGTCTCGCTGACCGAGGTGCTGTTCGCGGTGGTCTGGGCCTGGCTGCTCCTGGGTGAGCTTCCCGGTGCCATCCAACTCCTGGGCGGCACCCTCATTGTGGGCGGGGTGGTTCTGGTCCGGCTGGACGAGCTTCGCTCCGGAACGGCCGCAGCTCTTGCCGGGACGCCCGCCCCGCTGGACCACGCGAACGACGTCGAACCTGTGCCCTGAGTGCCCGCTGCCCGGTTGTTAAATGCCACGGGGCCCGGACACTGTGCTGTGCCCGGGCCCCGGGTCAGAGCTTCTGCGGTTAGCGTGAAGCCTGGTCCTGCTCGTTGGCGTTCTTGGTGGCCTTCTGGCCGGCATCCTTCAGCGCCTGGATGACCTGGTTCAGCGCCGCGGTGTGCGTGCCTGACCATTCCCCACGGAAGTGGGTGGCGTCCGGGCCTTCCCAGTTGGTGCTGTCCAGCACGCGGGAGAGGTTGGACCGCTGCTGCTCGATCTCGCCGGCACCGGCCTGCAGCTTGCTGCCAAGAGTCCTGAGCTGTTCTACATCTGCGCCCCAAATAGCCATCAGTTTCTCCTCGTTGTGTTGGATCCGATCCAGATCGGCATCCCCAGTGGCCTCCGGCTGATCCGGAAGATCCATTGCCTAGAACCTATCCCGGCTCCAAAATACTGTCGATGGGCACCGCTGCCCATGCCGGACAACATCTCGGTGGTTGAGCCTGTCCAATCTCAACAGGCTCGAGCACCGCAGGGCTGGGAGGTCGATCCGAGGCGTTCCAGAGCCTAGCATGGGCATATGTGCCGGAATATACGAACCCTCCACAACTACGAACCGCACGCCACCTCTGAGGAGGTGAATGCCGCCGCGCTGCAGTATGTGCGCAAGGTCAGTGGCAGCACCAAGCCATCCAAGGCCAACGAAGACGCCTTCGAAACGGCGGTGCACGAGATCGCCCACATCACCCAACACCTGCTGGATTCGCTGGTCACCCACGCGCCTGCCAAGCGCCGGGACGAGGAGGCCGCCAAAGCGCGGGCCCGTGCGGCCGTGCGCTTCGGCACCGTCTGAGGACATATCAGCCTAAGGACCTACCTGCCGAAGCTGCGCAGCCGGAGCGAGTTGGCCACCACCAGGACTGAACTCGCCGCCATCGCTGCACCGGCGAGCATCGGGTTCAACAGGCCCAGGGCGGCCACAGGAATGCCGATGGCGTTATAGAAGAACGCCCAGAACAGGTTGGTCTTGATGATGGCCAGCGTCCGCCGGGACAATTCGATGGCCTGTGCCACCTGCCCCAGGTCATTGCCCATGACGGTGAGGTCCGCCGCCTCGATGGCCACATCGGTACCGGATCCCATGGCGATGCCCAGGTCCGCCTGCGCCAGCGCGGCGGCGTCATTCACGCCGTCGCCGGCCATCGCCACGATGGCCCCGCCCGCCTGGAGCCGTCGGACGGCCTCGACCTTACCGGCAGGCAGGACGCCGGCATGAACATCGTCAAGCGAAATCCCGACGGCGGCAGCGACCTGTGAGGCCACCGCGGCGTTGTCCCCGGTCAGCAGAATGGGGCGCAGTCCGAGCTTCTTCAGCTTTGCCACCGCTTCCGCGGATCCCGGTTTCACGGTGTCCCGGAGACTGATGATTCCGGCCGGGGTGCCGTCCACTGCCACCCAGATGGCCGTGGCGCCGGTGGCTTCTGCGGTGGCCAGCGCCTCCATCTGCGCGCCGGAGGTGCGGACGCCGTTCTCCGTGAGCCAGCCCGTGCGGCCCGCCAAGATCACGCGCCCTTCCACGGTTCCCACCACTCCGCCGCCGGGTGCAGAACGGAAGTGTTCGACGGCGGGGAGCCGCCCGCCGTCGTCGTGCCCGGTTTGCGCCTCGAGGGCCGCGGCCGCGATGGCGTGTGCGATGGGGTGCTCGGATGCCGCTTCGACGGCGCCGGCGAGCCGCAGCACGTCCCTGCCCTGGTGGCCGTCAAAGGCGAGGGTATTGGCCACGGCGAGTTTTCCGGTGGTGACGGTGCCGGTCTTGTCGAGCAGGATGGTGTCCACCGTGCGGGTGTCTTCCAGGACCTGCGGGCCCTTGATCAGGATGCCCAACTGGGCGCCCCGGCCGGTTCCGGTGAGCAGCCCCACGGGAGTGGCCAGCCCCAGCGCGCACGGGCAAGCGATGACCAACACAGTGACTGCGGCGGTAAAAGCTGCCCTGAGCTCGGCAGGTTCAATCACCGGTCCGCTGAACGCGAGCCACAGCGCAAAGGTGAGCACCGCGAGGGCAAGGACGATGGGGACAAAGACGGCGCTGATCCGGTCGGCGAGGCGCGCAATGGGAGCCTTGCCGGTTTGTGCCTGCGAGACCAACCGGGCCATCTGCGCCAGCGTGGTTTCGGAGCCCACGCGGGTGGCCCGGACGAGCAGCCGGCCGGAAGTGTTGATGGTGGCGCCCGTGACTTTGCTGCCTGGCTCCACCTCCACCGGGACGGATTCGCCGGTTAGCAGGGACGCATCAACAGCTGACATGCCGTCGATCACCTCTCCGTCCGTGGCGATCTTTTCGCCGGGGCGCACCACCACGACGTCGCCCACACGTAGCTGATCGGCGGGGACTTTATGTTCGGAGCCCTCGTGAAGGATGGTGGCGTCCTTGGCGCCGAGGTTCAGCAACGCCTTGAGGGCGTCGCCGGCCTTCTGCTTGGCATTGGCTTCGAGGAACCTGCCAAGGAGCAGGAAGGTGGTGACCACGGCGGCCACTTCGAAGTAGAGGCCGGCGGACTCCATCCCATCCATGGCCGGGTGGGCGGTCATGGCGGGATCCGCGGCGAGCTGCCACACGCTGAACAGGTACGCGGCGGCGACGCCAATCGAGACAAGCGTGTCCATGGTGGAGGCCAGGTGGCGCGCATTGACGGCTGCAGCACGGTGGAAGGGCCAGGCCGCCCAGCTGACCACCGGAAGCGCTAGGGCCCCTGCTACCCAGCCCCAGTTGGGAAACTGCAGTGCCGGAACCATCGAAATCGCGAGGACTGGCAGCGTCAGTATCGCGGCGAGGATCAGCCTTGGCCTCAGCTTGGCGGCGGCGGGACCGTGCGACATGTGCTCACCTTGCGCGCCGCTTTCGGCGCCATGCTCCGCGTGCTCGCTCGTGCCTCCCCGGCGGCCCCCTGGCTTCGTAAGCTCGGCCAAGGAACCCTGCCGCCGTGGGCCCACCTTGGACGCATGCTGCCGCAAGTCCCCGGAGCCGGCGCTGTGCCCGGCTTCCGAACCGCCGTGCTGACTCTGGTCGTGATCGGCGTCGGTGCCGGGGCTGGCACTTTGGCGTGGATAGCGAGCGGGCCGGACCGTGGCCTTGTAGCCCGTGGCGTTGACCGTGTCCACTATTTGCTGGTCCGTGATGCCGGCCGGGACGGTGACGTGGGCGGATTCCAGCGGGAAGTTGACGGAGGCCTCGACGCCGTCGAGTTTGCCCAGCTTCTTTTCCACGCGGTTCACGCAGGAGGCGCAGGTCATGCCCTCAATGTCCAGTTCAACCACCCGGCTTTGTGGGTGGTGATCGAGATGGTCTGTGCTCATGATGGATCCCCCGAACGGTCAGCGTTACGCGTTGTTGGCAACAACCAGGTAGCCGGCTTCGGCAACCGCTTCGCCGATCTCGGACGGCGACAGCTGCTGGCTTGAGGTGATAGTGACGGTGGAAATGCCGCCGGCGTTGAGTTCGACGTCGACCGTTTCAACCCCGGCGAGCGATTCAAGTTCCTCGCTGACGGACGAAACGCAGTGGCCGCAGGTCATGCCGGACACGTTGACGGTGGTGGAGGTGGTGCTCATTTGCGGGATCCTTTGACGGGGACCGGCGGTGGCCGGCTGTGAATGGGTGGTCAGTGGCGGTGGTCAGCGGAGAAGGCGGCCGATAGCCTCTGCAGCCTCCTTGACTTTGATGTCGATGGCTTCAGCGCGAAGGGCAGGATCGGGTTCCCCGGCGGCGCCCACCACGCAGTGGCCGATGTGCTCTTCCACGAGTCCCAGGCTCACGGCGTGCAGGGCCTTGGTGACCGCGGAGACCTGGGTCAGGATGTCGATGCAGTACTTGTCCTCATCCACCATCCGGGCGATGCCGCGGACCTGGCCCTCGATTCGCTTGAGCCGGCGAAGGTAGGCGTCTTTGTTCGCGGTGTAACCATGCGGAGGCGCCGGGTCAGTGCCGGAGGGTGGGCTCAAGGTTTCCTGGGAAGGTTCCATGCTGCCAACTTATACCTGGTGGGGGTATATAGCAAGTACCCCCTGGGGGTATCTGAGTCGGAGGTGCGCGACACGAACCCGGGGTCGGCGTTGCCGTATATAAGGGCACAAAAAAGCTCCGGAGTGCGTTATTGGGGGATACGCACTCCGGAGCAGCATTTGGGCAGATTCACCAGCCGCTGCGGCCAGACCCCTCTGCTTGAACCAGCTTACGTGCCAGTGCTGCCGTCCGCTACCACCTCGAATAACTACTTTCGCTTTATTATTTCGGTCCCCCGAGGTTCTCCCCGGAGGGGTCGCACAGCGGCTTCAGGTGCCGGTTCAGGCTCCCGGCTTACGCATCGTCCTGATGCGCCGGCATCCGATAGGGAACCACCAGTACAGGCCGGCTTTGATGATGCGTCAGCCAGAGCCCGACTGACCCGTTGAGCAGTTCGGAGATCCGGTGGGTCAGGCCCCGCTCCGATGTTCCCACGACGATCATGGGGGAGTTGCTTTCCGCGGCGAGACGCGCCAGTGCGCGGGCCGGATCCCCCGCCAAGGTCCGCAGGGTCCAATCCACGGTGGCCCCCGACGTCGCGGCGTCGGCCACGGCTCGCTCCACCACCGACCTGAGACCGGAGGTGATCGTGCGGATATCGTCGTCGTCCTTGTCCGGGTGGAGCGACAGCCGGTGCGCGGATCTGGTTGGATCCCATTCCACAAGGTAGCTGGCCTCGTCAACATAGGCACACAGCAACGGCGCCGACAGTCTGGCTGCGAGGGATGTTGCGGTCTTCAGAACCTCCGGATGCTGATCGGGCAACAGGCCGACCAAGAGTGGAGGCGGGCCACTGAAACGTTCTGGATTCATAAGGCCATTCTGTGCCGCCGGGAGCCACTTGAACAGGGCGTCGGCGAGTGGACGCGACAATTTGAATGTGTCAGCTGGCAGCGGGCGATGCCGTGACCACAACGTTTTTCCCCCACGGGTCTTCCGTGTAACAGCTGATCAGGACCACGCGGCTGGGGACCATGTCCCAGATGGGGCTGTCCTTAAGGCTGTCCTTGAGGTAGGTGGTGACGCTGTCCACGCGGTAGGGGATAGTGCCGGTAGCGGTGACGACCTCGAACGTGTCGCCAACGACGGCAGCGGAGCTGAGGTGGTTGAACGGGGCGTCCCGGCCCTCCCAGCTGTGCCCGATGATGTATGTGGTGTTGCCCGACCCGTTGCCGGGAGTCCCGAACGGTGTCAGCCAATACCCGTCCATGGTGGTCGGCGGCACGATTGTCTGGCTCTCGATGGCGGTGCTGTCCGGTGCCAGCGGATGCACGGCCGTGTCCATCGCAGCTTTCGGATAGACAATCCGCTGCGGGGCCGAAGCCTTCGGGAGGACCGGCCCGTTGGCCACGGGCGCCACTGCAGCTGGCACGGATGCAGCCGGTGCGGCCGGAAGATCCGGTGCGGCCAGGGGCAACGGCAGTTGGATCGACGACGTTCCGGAAGAGTATGCTGCAGGGCTTGTTCCCGGCGTTGCGGCCCCCTGCTGGTCCAGCAGCGGGCCACCGAACGTGAAGGAGAGGAAGCCCAGGACGCCGCAGGCCAGGATGGCGATGTCTCCGCGGTTCCAGCCCCGGAGCCGTTTCGGTACCTCGTGCCGTCCGCTTAGCTTTGCCACGATGCTCCTTAAGCTATTGGAAAGTGTGCCTACAGGAAGGGCGCCCCGCCTTGAGTTGGCGGGGCGCCCTGCTTGTCCGCTCGGCCCGGCCCGAGCTGCGGCCTAGTCTGCCTTTGGCTCCAGGGACCTGCGGCGTACGGCCACCAGTGCGCCGGCGCCGAGCATCATGCCCAGACCCACGAGCCAGGCAGGAGCATTCACAGCTCCGCCCACTGCGGTCTGCGCGTTGAAGCCCTGGTTGGTGCCCTGGCTGGCGGCCGTTGCCCCGGCGGCCGGGGTCTGCGAGGCGGGGGTCAGCGAGGTGACCGGCGTCTGGACAACGACCGCCGACTCCGCCACAGGAGTTTCAACCAGGGCGGGTGGGTCCACCACGACGGCGGGTGGGTCCACCACGACGGCGGGAGGGTCGACCACGACGGCGGGAGGGTCGACCACGACGGCGGGTGGGTCGACCACCACGACCGGAGGAACGACCACGACGGCGGGTGGGTCCACCGGCGGATAGACCGGAGGTTCCTCACCCGGAGGCAGCGGGGCACAGTTGGCGATGTAGGTTATCTTTCCGGCGTTCGTCCAGTTCAGCCCCCCTGGTATGGACGAGTTCGGCGGAATGATGTCGGCGGGATGCCCGTCGTGGCCGTTCAGGCCATTCACGCTAAATTGAATTGCGCTCCAGCCCGTTCCGGTTTGTGCGCCGTCGTGGCACACGATGACCTTGTCAGCGGCAGCCATGGCTGGTGCTGACAGACTGATCAGCCCTAGCCCCAGCCCCAAGACCCCCAGTGTTGCAAAAGTGCTGTTCATTGTTAACTCCCCAGATTGTTTGAGCGGATCATGATGAACGGGTAGCGGTGACCCCAAGCGCCGCAGCAGCACGGTCAGCTTGCTTGTCATTTCAGGCTAGGGCGGCCCCAAGAGGCAGTCGCGGGTACCGTGTACTCGTCTTTTTGTCCCATTGACCTGCGGCGTTACCTGCATGTACGCGCAAACGGGAGCCTGCTACCGGAGTGGTGCCACCCTTGAACGTGGACAGGGCGGCGCCTAACGTTGAAGCATACGAAAGGTGCGTGACCGGCATGGAAATCTACATGTGGTGGCTGGATCTGAATCTGCAAACCAAGGAATGGCTGCGGGAAAACCTCCGTGCGGCGGAACTGCCGTTACCGGTGCTGCAGGGCATTGCCGAAGCCGGGGGCCCGCGCCCGGGTATCCCGGTGGCTGTCCTCACCGAAGCCGACTGGGATTTCATCGAGACGCAGTCCGAATTCGTCGACTGACGCACCGCCGCCGGCACGGACAGCCCTGACCACCATCCCGACCAACACACCCGGACCGGTCCACATAGCGAAGAAAAAGCGTTGCGGCCCTCCGGCCGGGGTGGTTGCATGGGGTGCATGGCAACCGCAGAGAACTTTGTCTTAGCGATCGGGACCAAAAAAGGCCTCTGGCTGGCCACCAGCCAGGACCGGAAGCAATGGTCCTTCTCCGGCCCGCATTTCCTGATGAGCGAAATCCCCAGCATCGGGATCGACACGCGGGACGGCCGAACCCGGATCATGGTGGGCGTCAGATCCGAGCACTGGGGACCCACCGTGGCCCACTCCGACGACTTTGGCACCACCTGGACCGAACCCGAACAGGGTGCCATCACGTTTCCCGAGGACGCCGGCGCGGCAGTGGAGCGCATCTGGCAGATCTACCCGGACGCAGAGTCGCGGCCAGGGGTGGTATGGGCAGGTGCCGAACCGATCTCGGTCTGGAAATCCACCGACGGCGGCGAGCATTTCGAGCTCAACCGCGGGCTCTGGGACCACCCTCATCGCAGCGACTGGGGTGCGGGCTATGGCGGCGCCGCCGCGCACTCCATCGTGGTGAATCCGGCCGGGGACAACGTCCACGTCGCCATGAGCACCGGCGGTGTGTACCGCTCGCTCGACGGCGGTGAGTCCTGGGAGCCCCGCAACAAGGGTATTTCGGCCTACTTCATGCCGGACCCCAATCCTGAGTTCGGCCAGTGCGTCCACAAGATCGCGGCGGATTCTGCGGTGGAGGGGCGACTGTACGCGCAGAACCATCACGGTGTCTACCGCACGGATGACAACGGCGAAAACTGGGACTCCATCGCCGACGGCCTTCCCGCCGACTTCGGGTTTGTGATGCTGACGCACCCCCGGCGGGAGGGCACCGCATGGGTTGTGCCGCTGAAGGCCGACGGCGAGCGGATCCCGCCGGATGGAAAGCTTGCCGTGCACCGGACGGACGACGCCGGGGCCACCTGGAAGCGCCTGGATACGGGCCTGCCCGAGCTCGAGTACAACAGTGTGCTCCGTGACGCCGCGGGCGTGGATTCATCCGAGCCGGCCGGCGTCTACTTTGGAACCCGTGGCGGGACGGTGTACGCCAGCGCGGATGAAGGGGAGAGGTTTGCTGAAGTTATCAGCCATCTCCCCGACGTCCTGTGCGTCCGCGCCGCCGTGGTTGCCGGGGCTGGACTGGCAGTTCCGGACACGGCGGCGGCCCGCGGTGCCTGACATCAGCGTGGTACTACCCAGCATTCTCCAGCCGCTGGCCGGCGGGCAGTCCATCCTGACTGCGCCCGCCGACGGGACGGTGACTGTGGGAAGCCTGCTGGATATGGTGACCGGGGGTTACCCGGTGCTGGCCAGAAGGCTGCGGGACGAAACGGGAGCGCTTCGCCGGTACGTGAATATTTACGTTGCCGGCGACGAGGTGCGCCGGCTCGAGGGCCTGGAAACCGAGGTGTCGCCCGGGCAGGAGGTCCTGGTCATTCAGTCGGTGGCCGGAGGTTAAGCCAGGCGGCTCCATAACGGCGGGCAGTCCGAACTGACTGCGCCCGGCGTCGTGGTGCTGATGGTGTGTGGAATGGCGGCGTCCGGTCAGGCAATCCGCCAGACGCTGCATTCGTCCGCATTGATTGCTTTCCGCATGCCGGTGTGGTGGTCCATGATCCAGATAACGCCGATTCCCGGTGCTGTCTCCTGGACAAGGCCGCGGCGGATGACCACGTCGTCGTAGCTGGGGCCAACAGAGAGGCGGGCCTCGATTTCATCGCCGCGGTGGAGCTGGTCCAGGGCGCGGACTCTTGTTACATGGGCTTTGGCTTCCTTCAACATGGGGGCCTCCTGGCTGGAGCTGGTGCCTGCGCTTGCCGGCACTTCCAGTGTGGCGGGGCTATGTTGCGCCCGCGTTTCCTCGACGTTAGGAGCCGGTTAGTTCTCCACGATCGATTCGTTTCCGCCGGCACCAATGGATTCGGAGAACTCCACGCGCCAAACCCCACCGGGGCCTTCAGATGGACATTGTGCCAGTTCAGGCCTACCGCCGGCGGGTCTCCCGGACAACAATGGGCACTATGCAACTTCCCGTGATGCCTCCCGTTCCGCCCATGCTCGCCAAAGCCGTCAGCGGGATACCGGACGGGCCCTTGAGCTATGAGCCCAAGTGGGACGGGTTCCGGTCCATCATTTTCCGCGACGGGGATGAGCTGGAGATCGGCAGCCGCAACGAAAAGCCCATGACCAGGTATTTTCCTGAACTTGTGGAGGCCCTGAAGGAGAACCTGCCGCCCCGTTGTGTGCTGGACGGCGAGATTGTCTTGGTGGGGGCAGCCGGTGACCGGCTGGATTTTGACGCCCTGCAGCAGCGCATCCATCCCGCCGCCAGCCGCGTGAAACTTCTCGCCGAACGGACCCCGGCCAAGTTCGTAGCCTTTGACCTGCTGGCTCTCGGCGGCGACGACTACACCGGCCGGCCCTTCGCCGAGCGTCGGGCAGCGCTGGAAAAGGCGCTTGCGGGCAGCAAGGCTCCCGTCCACGTCACCGCGGCGACCCAGGACAAGGCTGTCGCTGAACAGTGGTTCCAGCAGTTCGAAGGCGCGGGCCTGGACGGGATTGTGGCCAAGCCGCTGGACGGCAGCTACCAGCCGGACAAGCGCGTGATGTTCAAGATCAAACACGAACGCACAGCTGATTGTGTGGTGGCCGGCTACCGCGTGCACAAGAGCGGACCGGACGCGATCGGCTCGCTGCTGCTGGGCCTGTACAAGGACGACGGCGGTCTCGCCAGCGTGGGCGTGATCGGTGCCTTCCCCATGAAGCGCCGCCAGGAGCTTTTTGCCGAACTGCAGCAACTGGTCACCGACTTTGACGGGCACCCGTGGGCGTGGGCCAAGCAGGGGGAAGGCGAACGGACCCCACGCAACGCCGAAGGCAGCCGGTGGAGCGCCGGCAAGGACCTGTCCTTTGTGCCGCTCCGGCCCGAACTGGTGGCGGAGGTTCGGTACGACCATATGGAAGGTGAGCGTTTCCGCCACACTGCCCAGTTCAACCGCTGGCGGCCGGACCGGGACCCCGCATCATGCACCTACGAACAGCTGGAGGAACCGGTCAGCTTCGACCTTGCCTCGGTCCTGGACACCGGCCGGCCGTAGGCGCCCGGTTCGCAGAAGGCACCGAAGCCGCCGCCCGCCGTCGTACGCTCCTGCCCGATTGCCTCCCCGAGGACACGGGAAAGCCCGGCGTGTCTTGGGGACGCGCCGGGCTCTCCAGTATGCAACTGGGCAGGAACGCCAGCTTGCCGAGGATCCTTACTTCAGGCCGAGCTGCTTGGTGGGGACGTTGAACGTCTCCTTGGCCGTTAGGGCGGAGATGGCCGCGATGCTGCAGATGACGGCGGTGAAGATGCTGATCTGGACCCAGCCGCCGGGCTTGATGCCGCCCATGGCTGCCACGATCGCCGGGGCGAAACCTGCCATCAGGAAGCCCAGCTGGGTACCGATCGCCAGGCCGGAGAAGCGGACCTTGGTGCTGAACATCTCAGCGTAGAAGGACGGCCAGACCGCGTTGGAGGCCGCGTAACCGAAGGAGAAGAAGCCTATGGCTGCGAGGAACATCAGCGGGATGCTGCCGGACTCCAGGCTGAGCAGGAACACCGGCGTCAGGATGGCGCTGGCCACGGCTCCGTAGATGAAGACCGGCTTGCGGCCGATCCGGTCCGCGAGCGTGCCGAACAGTGGCTGGGTTCCCAAGGCGACCAGGTTTGCGCCGACCACCAGCCAGAGCGTGGTGGTCCCGTCAACGCCGGCGACGGTCTTGGCGTAGCTGATGGCGAGCGTGCCGAATACGGTGGAGACGGCGGCGATGAAGGCACAGCAAACCACGCGGAGCACGTCGCGCCAGTGGTCCTTGAGGAGATCGGCCACGGGAAGCTTGGAGATCTGGGCCGTCTTCTGGGCTTCCTCAAACGCCGGGGGCTCGTGCAGGGTGCGCCGGATAAAGAACGCAACCATCACAACAACGGCGCTGAGCCAGAACGGAACGCGCCAGCCGATGCCGTACTTGATCTCGTCCGGGAGGGCCAGGACGGGGATGAAGACGAGGGCGGCGAGGATTTGGCCGCCCTGGGTTCCGGTGAGGGTCCAGGAAGTGAAGAAGGAACGGCGGTTGTCCGGCGCGTGTTCCAGCGTCATGGACGATGCGCCGGCCTGCTCGCCGGCGGCGGAGAGACCTTGGCACAGCCGCGCCAGCACCAGCAGGGCCGGAGCCCACCAGCCCACGGTGTTGAAGTCGGGCAGGCAGCCGATCAGGAACGTCGAGGCGCCCATGAGCAGCAGCGTGAACATAAGAACCTTCCGCCGGCCTACCCGGTCACCGAAGTGGCCCAGGATGACTGCGCCCACGGGCCGAGCCACATAGGCGAAGCCGAACGTGGCGAAGGACATAATGGCCGCGTTGGCGCCGGCGTCCGGGAAGAACACCGTGGGGAAGATCAGGGCGGCGGCGGAACCGAAAATGAAGAAATCGTAGTATTCGACGGCGCTGCCCAGGAAGCTGGCGAGGGCTGCCTTCTTTGGCGTCCCGGCCGGGGCAACAGTGCCCTGCCCGGCGGACGGAAGTGTCTGGCTCATGGAGTTCCTTATGTGTGACGACGTTGTCGCGGATGGATCTGGAGGGTCGCAGCCGCAGCGGCCTGAGTGGAGCTGGTGCGCTGCGGCTGGAGTCCGTTGAAAGACCCGAACCAGTAGCCACATGGTGGGAGCTACTTGTGCGATACAGCAATGATGACTGTGAGTGCAGTCACTTGTCAAGAAAATAATCACCATCTAGAAATAGTTCCCACGATATGGCAACATCGACGTATGAGTGTGAATCAAACCACAGTGCCCGATGACGTTTCCGCTGAGCCGAAGGCGCCCAAGGGCGACCGTACTGACATGGTGGGCAAGGCCCTGGGCCTCCTGGTCCTCTTGGGTGACGAGCCGCGCGGTGCCAGCGCCGCGGAGATCTCACGCCGCGCCGATCTTCCCTTCAGCACCACGTACCGCCTGCTGGGATCCCTGACGCGGGACGGATTTGTGGACTACGAGCCGGACGGCCGCCGCTACCACCTGGGCCTGCGCATCTTCCAGCTGGGGCAGCGGGTCTCCAATCATCACGGATTTGCCGGCACGGCACTGCCTGTCCTTCGCCGCGTGACCGAGCAGACCGGGGAGGCCACCATCCTCAGCGTCCGCGATGGCCACCACCACCTGACGGTCAACAAGGTGGACGGCCCGCAGACCTTCCGCGTCACCAGTGATCCCGGGCATCTTGGCGCCCTGCATGCGACGGCCGTGGGCAAAGCGCTGGTGGCTTTTGCCGAGGACGCGGAGCGTGAGGCGCTGCTTGAGGAACTTGATCTGGAACCCCTCACCGAGCACACCATCACTGACCGGGGAGCCTTCCGTGCCGAAATCGAGAAGGTTCGCCGGCAGGGATATGCCGTGATGGACGAGGAGAACGAGAACGGCATGCGGGCCGTGGCAGTGCCGCTGCTCAACTCCCAGGGCCACGCCTTCGCCTCCCTGGCCACCGCCGTTCCTGTCTTCCGCCTCAGCATCGAATCCTTGCTGGCCCATGTGCCCCTGCTGCAGGACGCCGCGGCGGAGTTGGCCGCGCGGTTGCCGCAGCGATAAACAACTCGAAAATGTTCGTATGTAGAACGAGCGTGCGAGAAGTGAACAAGTGTTGTACTGTAATCCCAATCACCCGATCCGCCGCGGACGCCCCGAGCGCCGCCGCCCGCCGGGTGCCGTATCAAAGGAGCTGCCCGGATGAGCAATCGAACTGAGTCCTACCTTGTGGGACTGGTTGGCGACGGTGTTATGCCGTCACTCACTCCCCCCATGCACGAACGCGAGGGCGATGTGCAGGGCCTGCGCTACCTCTACCGCCCCATCGACCTGCTGGAGCTCGGACTTTCCGGCGATGCCGTGGGGGATCTGCTCAAGAGCGCCCGCAGCCTGGGCTTCAACGGCCTGAACATCACCCATCCGTGCAAGCAGCTTGTGCTGGCGCACCTGGACGAGGTCTCACCGGACGCCCTCAGGCTCGGTGCCGTCAACACCGTGGTCATCGAGGACGGCCGCTTCATCGGCCACAACACCGACTTCTCCGGCTTCGCCGCCGCGCTTGCGTCCGGCCTTCCGGGCGCGCGGCTGGGCCGCGTTGTCCAGCTGGGCGCGGGAGGTGCCGGGTCCGCCGTCGCCTACGCCCTGCTCACCGCCGGCGTAAAGGCGCTGGACCTGGTGGACGTGGACCCCGCCCGCTGCTCGGCACGCGCGGCGGAGCTGGCCGGCTTCTTCCCGGGCAGCACGGTCACAGCGCGCACGACGGCGGAGCTGCCGCAGCTGATGCCTTTGGCCGACGGCCTGGTGCACTGCACGCCCGTGGGCATGGCCGCCCACCCGGGCGCCCCGCTTGACCTGGACCTGTTGGAAATGCGGCACTGGGTGGCGGACATCGTCTACCGACCGATCGACACCGAGCTGGTCCGCGGCGCCCGCGCCAAGGGCTGCGAGGTCCTGGACGGTGGCCGCATGGCCGTAGGGCAGGCTGCGGATTCCTTCCGAATTTTCACCGGGTTGGAAGCTGACGCAGACCGCATGCGCAGCCATTTCCTGGAGCTCGTGGCCAAGGAAGAGGTGGCCGCCTGATGCGTACCGGAATAGCCACGGTCTGCCTCTCCGGCACCCTGAAGGAGAAGATGCAGGCCTGCGCCATCGCGGGCTTTGACGGCATTGAAATCTTTGAACAGGACCTGGTGACGTCGCCGCTCACGCCTGAGAACGTCCGAAAGATGGCGGCCGACCTTGGCCTCACACTGGATCTCTACCAGCCGTTCCGCGACTTCGACAGCGTGTCCGGGGACCTCCTCGCCGCCAACCTCCGGCGCGCCGAAGCCAAATTCGAACTCATGGCGCGGCTGGGCATGGACACCATCCTGGTCTGCTCCAACGTCGCCACCGCCAGCATCGACAGCGACGACCTCCGGGTTGAACAGCTCGGCGAACTGGCTGCGCTGGCCGGGGACCACGGCGTCAAGGTTGCCTACGAAGCCCTGGCCTGGGGCAAGTACGTCAAGGACTACGAGCACGCCCACAAGCTGGTGGAAGCGGTGGACCACCCGAACCTGGGCACCTGCCTGGATTCCTTCCATATCCTGTCCCGCAACTGGGACACCGCCCCCATCGAGGCTTTCAACCCGGGAAAGATCTTCTTCGTCCAGGTGGCGGACGCCCCCAAGCTCTCCATGGACGTCCTCTCCTGGAGCCGGCACTACCGGGTCTTCCCGGGCGAGGGACAGTTCGAGCTCGCCAAGTTCATGGGTCACGTGGTCCGGGCGGGGTACAGCGGCCCGGTGTCGCTGGAGATCTTCAACGACGTTTTCCGCCAATCGGACGTGGAGCGCACCGCCGTGGACGCCATGCGCTCGCTCATCTGGCTGGAGGAACAGAGCGCGAAGTGGCTGGATGCTGACGGTGGCGCCGGCGGTGGTGCCGGTGGCACCGCTGCTGATGGTCCTACGGTCCCCGGCCGCCGTCGTTATCCGATGGAACTGGCCACGCTCCCGCGGGTGGCCGAACCGGCAGGTTACAACTTCGCCGAGGTCAGGGCCGCGGACACCAAGGGCCTGGAAACCGTGCTGGGCCGGCTGGGTTTCGAGTTCAACGGCCGGCACCGCACCAAGGCCGTGCAGCTCTGGAGCCTGGGCCACGCCCGGGTGATCATCAACGAGGCCGCACCGGCAGACGGGCACGATTCAACGGCGGATGCATCGCCAGCCATCGCTCCTGCTATCGCTGCACTGGGGTTCGACGTCGACTCTCCGGTGATTGCCGCCGCCCGCGCCCAACAGCTGAAGGCCCCCGCGGTCCCGCGCAAGAGCCAGGCCAACGAGGAGGTGTTCCAGGGCTTTGCCGCCCCGGACTCCACCGAGATCTTCCTGTGCCAGGGCACCTCGGACGGCACCGCGGCCTGGACCAGTGAATTCGGGGAAGGGCTGGAAAAGCCGTCCGCCGGAGCCACCGCCGTGATCGACCACGTCAACCTGGCACAGCCGTGGCAGCACTTCGACGAGGCCGTCCTCTTCTACACGAGCGCCCTGGCGCTGGAGCCCCAGCCGTTCGCGGAAGTTCCCAGCCCCACCGGCCTGGTCCGCTCGCAGGTCATGGCCACCGGGGACCGCGCCGTGCGGCTGGTGCTGAACCTGGCGCCGCTGAACCAGCAGCGCAAGACCTACCAGGAACATATCGCCTTCGCCGTGGATGACCTGGTGGCCACCGCCAGGGACTGCAAGGCCCGGGGCCTGGAATTCCTTCAGATCCCGGCCAACTACTACGAGGACCTGGACGCACGTTTCGGCCTGGCACCGGACTTCCTGGCCACACTGCAGGACCTGAACCTGCTGTACGACCGGGACGCCGACGGCGAATTCCTCCACTTCTATACCGCCACCGTGGGCAGTGTGTTCTTCGAAATGGTGGAACGCCGCGGCGCCTACGACGGCTACGGCGCCCCCAACGCCCCCGTGCGCCACGCCGTCCAATACGACCACCTGCAGCACCCCTAAGACAGCACCGCCCGCCGGCAACACCAACACCAACACCAGCTACAAACAACGAGAGAAGAGGAGTCCGCCGTGGAGACACAGCAGGATCTCAGTGCCGAGATTAACGCCTTGGGCGATGCCTACGCGCGGGCGCTCAAGGACGGCGCCCCAGCCGAGACCCAGCCCCGGCTGGACTACGCGCCCTACCGCAGCAGTATCCTGCGGCACCCCACCAAAAGCCTGCACCACGCGGATCCGGAGACCATCGAGCTTTACTCACCGGCGTTCGGCCATCAGGACGTGCACGCGCTGGAATCGGACCTGACCATCCAGCACCACGGCGAACCCCAGGGCGAGCGGATCATCGTGGCCGGCAAAGTCCTGGACGGCGACGGCCGCCCCGTGGCCGGGCAGCTCGTGGAAATCTGGCAGGCCAACGCGTCCGGCCGCTACATCCACAAGCGTGACCAGCACCCGGCACCGCTGGACCCCAACTTCACCGGCATCGGACGCTGCATCACCGGCCCGGATGGCTCCTACCGGTTCACCACCATCAAACCCGGCGCCTACCCGTGGAAGAACCACGTCAACGCCTGGCGCCCGGCCCATATCCACTTCTCGATGTTCGGCACCGAGTTCACCCAGCGCATCATCACGCAGATGTACTTCCCGGGCGACCAGCTCTTCCCGCTGGACCCCATCTACCAGACCATCGTGGACCAGGACGCCCGTGACCGGCTGGTGGCCACGTACGACCACAACCTGACAGAGCCCGAGTGGGCGCTGGGCTACAACTGGGACATCGTCCTGACCGGGCCAAAGCGGACCTGGACCGAAAACGAGGCGCTTGGCGCAGCAGGCGATGAGGAATAGGCACATGAGCAACCAGACCACGCAGCTTGTTCCCACACCCGGGCAGACCGTCGGCCCGTTCTACGGCTACGCGCTGCCGTTCGAGAAAGACAGTGAACTCGTGGCCCCCGGCTCGCCGGGCTCCATCCGCCTCCAGGGCACCGTGTACGACGGCGCCGGGGAGACCGTCCCGGACGCCATCCTGGAGATCTGGCAGCCCGACGCAGACGGCAAGGTTATGCAAAAGACCGGTTCGCTGGTCCGCGACGGCTACACCTTCACGGGCTGGGGCCGCGGCTCCGTAGGGTACTCCGGCGTGTTCACGTTCACCACGGTCAACCCCGGCCCCACCGTGCAGGTCCCCGGAAAACCAGCGGCCGCACCCTTCATCTCCGTGGCCATCTTTGCCCGCGGCCTGACGAACCGCCTGTTCACCCGGATCTACCTGCCGGAGAACGAGGAAGCCCTCGCCCAGGATCCGCTGCTCAGCTCCCTGGACCCGGAACGGCGGAAGACCCTGATCGCCCGCCGCGACGCCGACGGCGGACTCACCTGGGACATCCGCCTGCAGGGCGAGGGCGAAACAGTCTTCCTGGACTTCCAGTGACTGAGACCCCCAGCATGGGAGGCGCCGTCCACTTCGGAACCGCCGCGGACGGCGACGTCGGCCTGCTGAGTCCTGTCTCGGCGTCGCCCCTGGTGACGGCGTTGACCGGTGACTTCGCCGTGCTGGCGGCGATCCTCGCCGTCGAATCCGGCTGGGCCGCTGTGCTGGAGAAGGCGGGCCTGGCGCCTGCCGGTTCCGCCGCCGTCGTGGCCTCCGCTGCCGAGGCTGGACGCTACGACGCAGCAGACATCGCGCTCCGCGCCCGGGGTGGTGGCAACCCCGTGATCCCGCTCCTGGTCGACCTACGCAAGCAGGTCACGGCGCTTGACGGCGCCCGCATCGGGGCCGTGAAGGCGGTCCACACCTCGCTGACCAGCCAGGACGTGCTGGACACGGCGCTGATGCTGCTCGCGCGCAACACCGTCGAGGCGCTGCTGGCGGATCTGAAAGGCACGACGGCGGCGCTCGCTGCCTTGGCAGAGAAGCATGCGGACACGCTCTGCGTCGCCAGGAGCCTGACCCAGCACGCGCTGCCGTATACGTTCGGGCTGCGGTCGGCGCAGTGGTTCCATGGGCTGGCCACCGCAGGCCAGCAGCTGGGCAACGTGCACTTCCCGGTACAGTTCGGCGGCGCCGCCGGCACCCTCGCCGCCGGGACCGTGCTGACCGCCGGCTCGGCCACCAACCCGTTTGACCTGGCCGGCGCACTGGGCCGGCAACTTGGCCTGGCCGCGGCGCCTGCACCGTGGCACACCAACCGCCTGGCGATCACGTCGGTCGGACATGCCCTGGCCTCGGTGCTGGACGCGTGCGGCAAGATCGCCGCAGACGTCCTGTTCCTCAGCCGTCCCGAGGTGGCGGAACTCGCCGAACCGCGGGGCGCCGGCCGCGGCGTCTCCTCGGCCATGCCGCAGAAGCAGAACCCGGTGCTGTCGGTACTTATCCGCAGCGCCGCGCTCCAGGCGCCCCAGCTGGTGGCCCAGCTGCACCTGGCCGCCGCCAACTTCAACGACGAACGCCCCGACGCCGCCTGGCACACGGAATGGCCGGCCCTGCGCCAGCTTCTCCGGCTGGCACTTGGGGCGGCCGGGCACCTCCGGGAGCTTGCCGAAGGCCTACAGGTTTTCCCGGACGCCATGCGCCGCAACCTGGACCTTGCCGGACCGCTGCTCCTGGCCGAAGGGGTGGGCGCGGCCGTCGCGCCGCTGCTCGCCGAACAGGATGGCCGCAACGGCAAGCAGCAGCTCCAGGCCGTGGTGGACCGTACGCTCCAGGCACCCGCGGCCGGACAGGCGGACACCTACCGCCGGCTGCTCCGAGAGGCCGTCCCGGCAGAGACGCTTTCCGATGGGCAGCTGGCGGAACTCCTGGACCCCGCCAGCTACCTGGGCCAGGCAGCCGAAATCGCGCGCCGCATCCTGGCCGCGTTTCCGGACTTTGAGCTTTTCGCACCAGGTTCTTCTGCAGACACCAATTCAGCACACAACGACGCGAACGGAGCCAACCGTGGCTAAACCGACCCTGAAGGCAGTGCTGCTTTCGCCCCAGCGCCCGCTGGGGGACAGGCCCCTACTCGTAGCCGGACCGTCCCTGGGCACGTCCACCCTACTGTGGACCGAGGCGGCAACACTGCTCGGTACCGACTACGACGTGGTGGCCTGGGACCTGCCTGGCCACGGTGTCTCGCCGGCAGCCACCGAAAGCTTTGACGTTGCCGATCTCGCGGATGCGGTGGTGGACCTCGTGGACTCCATCGCGCCCGGCGCCGGCTTTCACTACGCCGGGGTATCCCTCGGCGGCGCCACCGGCCTGCAGCTGGGGATCAAACATGGCCAACGCCTCAAGAGCCTCTCGGTCCAGTGCAGCGGCGCCAAGCTCGGCACGCCGGAAGGTTGGCTGGAACGGGCCGAAACCGTCCGCAGCCAGGGCACCCCCATCATGATCCAGGGCTCCGCGCAGCGCTGGTTCGCGCCGGGCTTTATGGACCGCGAACCCGCGCGCAGCAGCCGCCTCCTGCACGCCCTGCGCGATGCCGACCGCTTCAGCTATGCCTTCTGCTGCGAGGCCCTGGCAGCCTTTGACGTCCGCGGGGACCTCGGCAGCATCAGCGTCCCCACGCAGGCGCTGGCCGGTGCTGAGGATACTGTTGCGCCGCCGTCGTTCGCGGAAGAAGTGGCGGCGGGCATCACCGCTGGCGGGGGCACCGCCAACGCCGTGACGCTGGGCGGAGTGGCCCATCTGGCCCCGTTCGAGGCGCCCGGGCACGTGGCCGGCCTGCTCCGGAACCTCATCTCCTGGACCGAATCCCAGGGAGCAGCCAAATGAGCGGGACCGAACTTCCGGGCACAGAACGGAACGGCGTCGTCCAGCCGGACGCCACCAGCCAGGAGATCTATGACGGCGGCATGGTGGTCCGCCGCGAGGTGCTGGGGGCCGCGCACGTGGACCGGGCCAACGCCAACAAGGACGGGTTCACCGAGGATTTCCAGGACATGATCACGCGGATCGCGTGGGGTGGCATCTGGACCCGGCCGGGCATTTCGCGGCAGATGCGCTCGGCCGTGACCATCACCGCCATGGTGGCGCACGGGCACTGGGAAGAGCTGGCCATGCACATCCGCGCGGCCATCACCAACGGCCTGAGCAAGGACGAAATCAAGGAAATCCTGCTGCAGACCGCGATCTACTGCGGAGTTCCCTCTGCCAACACAGCCTTCAAGACCGCCCAGCAGGTGTTCCAAGAACTGGACGGCGACCTGGTTGGGAACCCAGCACAGAATTTAGAGGAGAAGTTATGAACCAGGCTTTTGTGTACGACGCAGTTCGCACGCCGTTCGGTAAGT
Organism: Pseudarthrobacter sp. NBSH8; assembly: GCF_014217545.1. Classification (NCBI taxonomy): domain Bacteria; kingdom Bacillati; phylum Actinomycetota; class Actinomycetes; order Micrococcales; family Micrococcaceae; genus Pseudarthrobacter; species Pseudarthrobacter sp. NBSH8. The sequence continues at coordinate 3,968,157 of NZ_CP043178.1, read as the reverse complement.
TCGGCTCGGGCCTCGCGGGGGTCCGCCCGGATGACCTGGCGGCGCACGTGATCACCGAATCGGTGAAGCGCGCGCCCGGGCTCGATCCCGAGCGGATCGATGAGGTCGTGTTCGGCAACGCCAACGGCGCGGGCGAGGAAAACCGCAACATCGCCAGGATGGGCACCCTGCTGGCCGGCCTCCCGGTGTCCATCCCCGGCACCACGGTCAACCGGCTCTGCGGCTCCTCGCTGGACGCGGCGATCATTGCCTCGCGCCAGATCAACGCCGGCGACGCCGAGCTGATGCTGGTGGGCGGCGCCGAATCGATGTCCCGGGCCCCCTGGGTCCTGCCCAAGACGGAGAAGCCTTACCCGGCCGGGGACATGACCCTGGCCTCCACCACGCTGGGCTGGCGCCTGGTGAACAAGGCCATGCCGAAGGAGTGGACCATCTCCCTGGGCGAGGCCACCGAGCGGCTGCGCGAGAAGTACGGTGTGACCCGGGAGGCCCAGGACGAGTTCGCCGCGAACTCACACAACCTCTCCGCCGCCGCCTGGGACGAGGGCTTCTACGACAACCTGGTGGTCCCGGTCCCGGGCACCGACCTGGTCCGCGATGAAGGCATCCGCGCCGGGTCCTCAGCCGAGAAACTCGCCGGGCTCAAAACCGTTTTCCGCACCGAGAACGGCACCGTTACCGCCGGGAACGCGTCCCCGCTGTCCGACGGCGCCTCCGCGGCCTGGATCGGCTCCGAAGCCGCCGCCGGGCTGCTCGGGCTCGAACCGCTGGCCCGCATCGCCGGCCGCGGCGCACACGGCAACGACCCCCAGTTCTTCGGCTACGCCCCGGTGGAGGCCGCGAACAAAGCCCTCGCGAAGGCGGGCATCGGCTGGGACGAGGTGGGCGCCGTCGAACTTAACGAAGCGTTCGCAGCACAGTCCCTCGCGTGCATCAACGCCTGGGGCATCGACCCCACCATCGTGAACCGCCACGGTGGCGCGCTCGCCATGGGCCACCCGCTGGGCGCATCGGGCACCCGGATCCTGGGCACTCTCGCACGGTCCTTGCAGGCCTCCGGTGAGCGCTGGGGCGTCGCCGCGATCTGCATCGGCGTGGGCCAGGGCCTCGCTGTTGTCCTCGAAAACGTCACGGCCGGTACAGTCACCGGCACAGGAAAGGCCTAGGACATGCTGACATTTGTTGACTCCGTAGACGAGGCCGTGTCCGGGATCAAGGACGGCTCCACCGTGATGATCGGTGGGTTTGGCAACGCCGGCCAGCCGTTCGAACTGATCGATGCGCTGATGGGCTGCGGCGCCAAGGACCTGACCGTGGTGAACAACAACGCCGGCCAGGGAGACCAGGGCCTGGCGCTGCTGATCAAGGAGGGCCGGGTGCGGAAGATGATCTGCTCGTTCCCGCGGCAGTCCGATTCGTGGCACTTTGACGCCAAGTTCCACGCCGGTGAGATCGAGCTGGAGCTGGTGCCGCAGGGCAACCTGGCCGAGCGTATCCGCGCTGCCGGTGCCGGCATCGGCGGGTTCTTCACGCCCACCGGCTACGGCACCATGCTGGCGAAGGGCAAGGAAACCCGCATCATCGACGGCCGCGGCCAGGTCTTCGAGACACCCATCCACGCCGACGTCGCGCTGATCAAGGCCCTGAAGGCCGACGGCGTGGGGAACCTTGTGTACCGCAAGACCGCCAGGAACTTCGGCCCCATCATGGCTGCCGCAGCGAAGCACACGGTGGTCCAGGTGTCCGAGATTGTCCCCACCGGCGGGCTCGATCCCGAAAACATCGTGACTCCCGGCATCTACGTCAACAGCATCGTGAAGGTGGCCTGAACATGAGCGCACAGACCAACAGCCAGGCCAGCATTCAGACGTCCCACAAGCCCTTGGGCCGCGATCAGCTCGCCGAACTCGTGGCCCGCGACATCGCGCCGGGCTCGTTCGTGAACCTCGGCATCGGCCAGCCCACGCTGGTCTCCAACTACCTCAAGCCGGAGCAGAACATCACGCTCCACACGGAGAACGGCATGCTGGGTATGGGCCCCGCGGCTGAGGGCGACGACATCGACGGCGACCTCATCAACGCCGGCAAGATCCCCGTCACCGAACTGCCCGGGGCGTCCTACTTCCACCACGCGGACTCGTTCGCGATTATGCGCGGCGGCCACCTGGACATCTGCGTGCTCGGAGCGTTCCAGGTCTCGGCCACCGGCGACCTCGCCAACTGGCACACCGGCGCCCCCGACGCCATCCCCGCCGTGGGCGGCGCGATGGACCTCGCCACCGGCGCCAAGGACGTGTTTGTGATGATGACGCTCCTGACCCGCGAGGGCGCCTCCAAGATCGTGGAAGCGTGCACCTACCCGCTCACGGGCGTGGGCTGCGTGACCCGCGTGTATACGGACAAGGCCGTCTTCCTGACAGGGCCCGGCGGCGTCATTGTCCGCGAGACGTTCGGCTGCACCTTCGAGGAACTCCAGGAACTGGTGCCCGTCCCGCTCAAGCCGGCCGCCGCCGTCGCGCCCTAGCTCCATCCCGGGCCGAATAGGATTGGTAACCATGACCAACGCACCCGCAGACTCACGGGCCGCCCCGCAGGCGAGTGACCAGTACGTGCAGTCGCTGGCGCGCGGGCTGGCCGTGATTCGCGCCTTTGATACCGACCACCCGGTCATGACCCTCACCGAGGTGGCGGCCCGGACGGACCTGACCCGAGCCACGGCCCGGCGCTTTCTCCACACCCTCGTTGAGCTGGACTACGTACGGACCGACGGTAAGACGTTTGCGCTCACGGCCAAGGTCCTGCAGCTCGGCTACGCCTACCTCAGCGGACTGTCCCTCCCGCAGCTTGCCCAGCCGCACCTGGAGGAGCTGTCCCTCAAGCTGGGCGAGTCCACATCGGCGGCGGTGCTGGACGGCACGGACATTGCCTACATCGCCCGGGTGACCACTCGCCGCATCATGAACGTGGGCATCACGGTGGGCACCCGCTTCCCGGCCTATGCCACGTCCATGGGCAGGGTGCTGCTCGCGGCCCTGCCGCCCGCCGGGCTCAGGGACTACCTGGCGGCGGCGGACATCAAACCGCTGACGCCGCGCGGGCTGGGCACTGTCCCGGAGCTGCTGGCAGTGCTGGATACGGTCCGCGCCCAGGGCTGGTGCCTGCTTGACCAGGAGCTTGAGCTCGGGCTGATGTCCGTTGCCGCTCCCGTGTACGACGGGCCAACAAAGGTGGTGGCCGCGGTGAACGTATCCCTCCAGGCCCAATCGGTGGCGGCCCAACCGGACCCGGAAGCATACCTCGCTGCCGTGGCCCGCGAAATCGTGGCGACCGCGAAGCTGGTCTCGGCGGACCTCAGCGCGCGCCAGTAAGCTGGCGGCCGGCTGGCTCTTGCGGGTCTGCGCGAACAGGCAGCAAATGCCCCCAAAACGCGAATCTGAGCGAATTAGCTGCCAGTTCGTGCAAGGCGCCATAGACTCGAGCCAACTACGTCCGTAAGGGAGTTGGCGGTTTGAGACTGGGCATACCGCGGGAACGTCATGAGGGTGAACGGCGTGTGGCCGCCACGCCGGAAACGGTCAGGCAGTTGGCGGGGCTGGGCCTGGACGTCCTGATCGAGGCGGGAGCCGGGGCCGCCGCCGGCCATTCGGACCACGATTACACCGACGCGGGAGCCCGCATCGTCCAGGACCTGGACTCCGGTGACCTGGACGTCCTGGTCCACGTCCGCCCGCTGGAACCCCCGACGGCGGCAGCCCTGAAAAGGGGCACCGTCACCGTTGGCCTGGCGTCGCCGTCGTCCGAGCTCGCCACCGTGCAGGCGTTCGTGGAGGCCGGCGTGACCGCCTTCGCCCTGGAACTGGTGCCCCGCATCTCCAGGGCCCAGTCCATGGATGCGCTCAGCTCCCAGGCCCTGGTGGCTGGCTACCGCTGCGTGCTGGAAGCCGCCATCCGGCTCCCGCGCTTCTTCCCGCTGTACATGACCGCTGCCGGCACCGTCCCGCCGGCCCGGGTGCTGGTGCTCGGCGCCGGGGTTGCCGGGCTGCAGGCCATCGGCACCGCGAAGCGGTTGGGGGCCAGGGTCTCTGCCAACGACATCCGGCCCGCCTCCGCCGACGAGGTCGCATCGATGGGCGGCACGTTCATCAAACTTGATCTGGAAACGGCGGAGGCATCGGGCGGCTACGCCCGCGAGCTCAGCGCCGACCGCGGCGCCCTGCAGCGTGAACTCCTCGCCCCGCACGTGGCCATGGCCGATGTCCTGATTACGACCGCGGCGGTTCCCGGCAGGCGCGCACCGCTGCTGGTCAGCCGGCAAATGGTGCAGGGCATGCGCCCCGGTTCCGTCGTCGTCGACCTCGCCGCTGAGTCCGGCGGCAACGTGGAGGGAGCCGTTCCCGGCGAGGACATCCTGATCCCCACCGCTGACGGTCAGGGCCACGTCACGCTGGTGGGGCTGAAGGATGCGCCGTCCGCGATGGCGCAGGACGCATCGCGGCTGTACGCCAAGAATGTGGCCAACCTGCTCGCCCTGATGATCCGGGAAGGCACCGTTGCCCCCGATTTCGAGGACGAGGTGGTAGCCGGAGCGTGCCTGACGCACGACGGCGCGGTGCGGCACCAGCCCACGGCCGAGGCTCTGGCGGCACTTGTGCCTGCCCTGCCCGACCATGCGCACCGGGTCCAGAACGACAGGGTCCAGACTGAGGGGGGAATCTGATGGACGGCATGAGCCTGCTGACGGTCACCGTGCTGGCGGTGTTTGTGGGCTTCGAGGTGGTTTCCAAGGTCTCGAGTACCCTGCACACCCCGCTGATGTCCGGCGCCAACGCCATCCACGGCATCATCCTGGTGGGCGCAATCATTGTGGCCGGGCAGGCCGCGGACCCGTGGATCCTGGCCGTGGCGCTGCTCGCCGTGGTGCTGGCCACGGCCAACCTGGTGGGCGGCTTTGTGGTGACGGACCGGATGCTGCACATGTTCCGTGCCCGGAAGGACGTCGTCCGCCAGGGCGCCCCGGTCCAAGGCGCCCCGCTCAAGGACTCCACCGGCAAGGAGGACGCGAAGTGACTCTCCTCGATCCGGTCTGGACCTCGCTTCTCTACCTCGCCGCCGCGGTGTTCTTTATCTTGGCGCTTCGCGGGCTCAGCTCGCCCCGGACCGCCCGCCGCGGCAACCTCATCGGCGCATTCGGTGCGCTGCTCGCCGTCGTTACGGTCTTCCTTTCCGCCCGGCTGGACAACATCCCCTGGATCATCGGTGCCATTGCGGTGGGGACCGCGGTGGCGGCGCCGGTGGCCCGGCGGGTGCAGATGACCCAGATGCCCCAGCTCGTCGCGCTGTTTAACGGGGTGGGGGGCGGCGCCGCAGCCCTGGTGGCACTGCTGGAACTCAGCCATTCGGCCGACCCCTGGGTCCGCGTTGCAATCGTGTTCACCCTCCTGGTGGGGGCCGTTTCCTTCGCAGGTTCCGGGGTCACTTTCGCCAAACTCCAGGAGCTGATGACCACCCGCCCCGTCGTTTTTCCGGGCCTCCCCGTGGTGATGGCCGCGGTGCTCCTCGCCGCGGTGGGCACCGCCGTCGCCGTCGTCCTGACCGGTTCCCTGGCGCTTGCGGTGCTGCTGATGGTGCTGGGCCTGGCGGCCGGCGCGCTGCTGGTGCTGCCGGTGGGCGGCGCGGACGTGCCCATCGTCATCTCGCTCCTGAACGCGTTCACCGGCCTGGCCGTGGCGGCGTCGGGCGTGGTGCTGGGCAACGTGCTGCTGGTGGTGGCCGGCACGCTGGTGGGCGCCTCCGGTACCATCCTCACCCGGGCCATGGCGGCCGCGATGGGCCGCAGCGTGGCCGGCATCCTGTTCGGTGCATTCAAGGGAGGTTCGACGGCGGGATCCACCGCCGTGAGCGAACGTCCCGTCAGGTCCTCCAGCCCGGAGGACGTCGCGGTGCTTCTGGGCTACGCGCAGCGGGTGATCATCGTCCCCGGCTACGGCCTGGCCGTGGCCCAGGGCCAGCACACCGCGGCAGAGCTGGCCCTGGCCCTCGAAGCCCGCGGCATCGAGGTGGACTTCGCCATACACCCCGTGGCCGGCCGGATGCCGGGGCACATGAACGTGCTCCTGGCCGAGGCCAACGTGCCGTACGAATCACTCAAAGAGATGGGCGAGATCAATTCCGAATTCCGCATGGCCGACGTCGCTTTGGTGGTGGGCGCCAACGACGTGGTGAACCCCGCGGCGAAGACGTCCTCCGGCTCGCCGATCTACGGCATGCCCATCCTGGAAGTGGCCGACGCCCGCCAGGTGATCTTCCTGAAACGCTCCATGCGGCCCGGATTCGCCGGAATCGAGAACGAGCTCCTGTACGAGCCGCAGACCTCGCTGCTCTTCGGCGACGCCAAGGATTCACTCGCCAAGGTGCTGGGCGCGGTGAAGGCGCTGTAACGAAGTACGCTGTCCCCAGACCCACTTTCCCATGTCAGCGAAGGACACCATGACAGCCAACAGCTCCACTCCCCTCAAGCGCCCGGCCATCATCATCAACCCTGCCAAGCCGGTGGACATCGACGTGCGTGCCCTGGCGGCGAAGCACTGCTCGGAGAACGGCTGGGGCGAGCCCATCTGGCTGGAGACCACCAAGGAGGACCCCGGCGTCGGCCAGGCGAAGGAGGCGCTCACGCAAGGGGCCGACGTCGTTATTGCCGCCGGCGGCGACGGCACCGTGCGGTGTGTGGCCGAGGTCCTGTCCGGCGGCGACGTGCCCATGGGGTTGCTTCCGTTCGGCACGGGAAACCTGCTGGCCCGCAACCTCGGCATGGACGTCACGGACTTTGACGGTGCCATGGCCGGGGCGCTGGCGGGCACCGAGCGGAAGATCGACATCGTCCGGGCCGTCCGCCATGACCCGGACAAGGAACAGGTCTTCCTGGTGATGGCGGGCGTGGGCTATGACGCGACCATCATGGCCGACACCAACGAGGACCTCAAGGACAAGGTGGGCTGGCTGGCCTACGTGGACGCCGGCATCCGGAACCTGCCGGGCAAGCCGGTGAAGGCAACCATCGTCCTCGACGGCAAAACGGTGGTGCACCGCGGGGTCCGCAGCGTGATGGTGGGGAACTGCGGCAAGGTCCAGGGTGGGCTGGAGATCTTCCCGGACGCCAAGATGGATGACGGGCTGCTGGACGTGGCGGTGCTGGCCCCGAGGGGGAAGCTCGGGTGGTTCTCCGTGGTGGCCGGCGTGATCGGCAAGGGGAAGGGCAAGGACACGTCCGTGGAGTACTACCAGGGCAAATCCGTGGAGATTACCCTCGAACACAACGATGACTACCAGCTCGACGGCGACCACGAAGGCGACGGCAAGCACGTCCTGATGAGCATTGAGCCCGGCGCGCTGACCATCCGGATGTAGCCCCGGCCGCCGGAACTCCGGCAGCCTGGGCACAGACGTGAAGGCTTCGACGGCGGCCCGCTCCCAGTGGGCGGGCCGCCGTCGGTTCTTGCCTGGGCTGCTGGAACTGCAGGCCGCTGACCTGCTGCCTGGCCGTTAGCCGGCCAACAGCCTGCCCCACCTCGGTGCGAGCAAGGGGGACCCGGCAAGTTTGAGGCAGTGCCACAGCGTCACGGCCACGGAGTCCAGCACCGGAACGCCGGTTTCGGCCTCCACTTCAGCCGCGAGGTTGGCGCCGTACAGGTTGGTGCAGAGGTAGACCAGGGCATCCGGACGGGCTGCGGCCAGCTCCAGCGACCCCGGCCGCATCTCGTCGTCCGTGACCCGGGCGAACGACTCGTTGTCGCTGAGCCCCAGGGCCCGGTGGCCGATGGTTTTGATGCCGTCCCGCTGGTAAGAGTCCATGACAGCGCGGTTGACGTCTTCCGTGTACGGCGTGAAAAGCCCTATCTGCTCCGTGCCGAAGGACTCGAAGGCCGCCAGATAGGCCAGCGTGGACGTGGTGGCCGGGATGCCCGTCGCGTCCGCGATTTCGCCGGCCAGCTCCCGGTCGTGGTCCGCGCCGAGCCAGGAGCCGGACGTGCCGTTCCAGGCGATGACGTCAACGCCTGCCGTTGCCAGCAGCTCGGCGGCGGTGCGCATAACGGCGGGGTCGAACTGCCTGTCCGAGGAGTCATCCAGGGCGATCCTGGTGACGGGGATCCGGGTGAAGTGGATGGTGACGTCGTCCCGGTCGCCCAGGATGCGGTAGCTCTGCGGCTCCAGGCAGGTGTTTGAGGACGGCACGATCATGCCGATGCGGGTCTTGCGTGCTGCGGATGGCATGGCTGCTCCTACTTTGCTGCGGCGAGGGTTGCGGGGGTGGTGGCCCGGGCGGAATCCACGGCGGACGCAAGGTGTTCGCGGAAGCCATTGCGGGCCACGAAACGCCCCACGGCGCCGGGATCGTGGAAGCCGGCGCCGTCGAGCACCACCCGCCCGGCGGACACCACGACGGCGGGCCAGCCCGTGAGCGTCAGGCCGTCGAACGGCGAGAAATCGGTGCCCATGTGCAGCGCTCCGCCGTCGACCGTCCGTTCCTCGGAGGGGTCGAAGATCACCACGTCGGCGTCGAAGCCTGCGGCGATGGTCCCCTTGCCGGGGACCGCGTTGATGCGGGCCGGGCCTGCGGCGAAGACCTCCACGAACTCTTCCACCGAGCTGTCGGCGGAAACCATGGCCGTGAAGGTGACGGGCATCCGGGTTTCCACGCCGGGCAGGCCGTGCGGCATGGCGCGGACGTCGTCCGTGCGCTCGCGCTTCTGGGACAGGTCGTAGCAGGAGTGGTCCGAGGAGACGGTGTGGATGGCGCCGCCGGCCAGCCGTTCCTTGAGCGCGGCCACGGTTTCGGGGCTGCGCATCGGCGGGCAGCAGGCGTACCACTCCGGGAAAGCTGACCCGTACACCGTGTCATCGAGGGCTAGGTAGTGCGGGCACGTCTCGGAATAGGCTTTCTGGCCGCGGGCACGTGCCTCGGTGACCAGATCCACGGCGCCCGGCGTGGACTGGTGCACGAAGTACACGGGGGCCTGGGTGTACTCGGCCATGGCCAGGGTTTCCCTGACCGAGATTTCCTCGGCGAGTTCCGGGCGCGTGCGGTGCAGGTGTTCGATACCGATCCTGCCGTCGTCGGCGTGCTGCTGCGTGCAGTCGCTGATGATGGGGTCGTGTTCGGCGTGGATGTAGGTGAGGCCGTCGAGCCGGACCATCTCGCGCATGACCTTCAGGATGGTGTCCCCGTCCGCCATGGTGCTGCCGCGGTTGGTGGTGTACATCTTGACGGACCGGACGCCCTCGGCGGCGAGCTGCTCCAGCTGCCACGGCACTGTTTCGTCCCAGCTCACCACCGCGCCGTGCAGGGCAATGTCGCAGCGGGACTCAACGGCGAGTTCCTTCTTGTGCAGGACGGCGGCCAGCGGGGTTTCCTGGGCGTCCCGGGGGATGCCAAAGTCGATGATCGTGGTGGTGCCGCCCCACAGCGCCGCGGTCGAAGTGGTGCGGTAGTCGTCGAGGGTGCGGAAGCGTCCGGTCACCTGGGCCACATGGCAGTGGCCGTCCACGCCGCCGGGAATCACCAGCCGGCCGGCGGCGTCGATGGTGCGTTCGGCTGCGGGTATGGCTTCCGAGGCTTCCACGAGTTGGGTGATCAGGCCGTCCTGGATCACGATGTGGGCATTCTGGCGGCCGAAGCTGTTAACGACTGTGGCGTTGGCGATGACAAGGTCGGGCTGGCGGGACATCGTTGTCCTCCTAAATCTGTGAAGCGGCGTGTGCGGACTGGGCGGCGGCCATGGCGGCGTCGAGGTTTTCGGACAGGCCGTTGCGGGCCTTGAGCGGCGGCGGCGCGAAGGCCCCGGCCCGGTGCGGGCCGGACTGAAGCCCGACGACGGCCTCCGCCATGCGGATGCCGGCTGAGATGCCGTCCACCACCGGAACCGGGATCTGGCCCCGAAGTTCGCGGGCCAGCCCGGCAAGGGGTGCCCCTGCGAGGATCACGACGTCGGCGCCGTCCTCGGTGACGGCCTGCCGGCTGAGCGCCAGCAGCGTTTCCTTGAAGTCGTGCTGCACGGACCCGATGCCGTTGAGGCTTTCGTTGATGGAGCGGACGGAGGCCAGCCGGCCGCCGAGGCCGAAGCGTTCCACGCAGTCCAGGTACCAGGGTTTGATCCGGTCCGAGATGGCGATGATGGAGAAACGGTGGCCCTGCAGGGCGGCGGCGCACAGGGCGGCTTCCGTGATGCCGATGACGGGCACGTCTGTGAGTTCCTTCAGGGCAGGCATGCCCGGATCGCCGAAGGCCGCCACGACAACACCGTCGATGCGGTGCCCGTGTGAGGCGCCGTCAGAGATGGTGCTGCTGGCAGCTTCTGCGGTGTATTCGGCGATGACCTCTGCCACCGCGCCGGCGGCGATCAGGGACTCAAAGCGGGTTTCGATGTATTCGACGCCGTGCCCTGCCGTGCGGACCACGAGTTCGGTGTCCGGCGCGGCCGAGCGGAGGGCTTCGGATTCAATCAGGGCCGTAACGTCGTGGCTGATGTTGGGGTTGATGACAAGGAGTTTCATTTTTTCTTCCGGTGAAGAGCGGGTTCTGTTTTCTGGAAGTCGTCGGGGAACTGCTCGCGGTACTTGCCGATGTGCGACGCAGACTGGGCCGCGGCACGGTCCGGATCGCCGCTGGCGATGGCGCCGTACAATTCCCGGTGTTCCTGGATCAGTTCGGGCAGGTCGCTGACGTGCCGGAACAGCCAGTGCATGCGGCCCTGCAGTGGTTCCAGTGCGGATTTGAGGAAGCCGTTGTCCGCGATCCGGGTGATGGCGTCGTGGAATTCGCTGTTGGCCCGGTGGGCTTCCATGACGGCGCCCTTGGCGAGGCAGCGTTCGGCCTCCTCCAGCAGGCCGTCAAGGTAGCCCAGGTCTTCCGTTGTTGCGCGGACGGCGGCCAGCCGGCAGGCCAGCACCTCGAGTGACTGCCGGACGTCGAAGAGATCCTCCACGTCCTTGGGGCTGAGTGAGCTGACCTCGGCTCCGCGGGCTCCCCGGTCGCTGAGGAGGCCCTCCTGGCGCAGCATCCGGAGCGCCTCGCGGACCGGCAGCCGGGAGACATTGAATTCGGCTGCCAGGTCGCGCTCCACCAACCGTGTGCCGGGAGCGTAATGCCCTTCAAAGATCCTGGTGCGGAGGGTGTCCCGGACAGTCTCGCGGAGGGGGCGTTCCTTGTCCTGGGTCTCTTCGGCGGTAAGCATGGTGCTCCATTCGGATTCTTTGGTGACGTTGCGCTCCCGGCGGCCGGGAGATGGTGCTGTGGCCTAGCTTAGGGCGGGCCGGCGTGGACGGTTGTCCTAACAGGTGGCCTAGACGGGAAGCCGCTTGGTGTAGTTCAACGTCAGGACAGAGGCGCCCATGATGATTGCGGATCCCACGAAGTACAGCAGAGCCCACGTGTAGGAGCCGGTCGCCCCGACGATCAGGCCCACGGCTATCGGAGTGACGAAACCGGCGATGTTGCCGCTGAAGTTCATGGCGCCGCCCAGGACACCGGCGTTCGTCCGGCCGCCCAGGATGGAGGGGATGCTCCAGAACAGGCCCACCCAGCGGAGGAAGAACATGACCACGGACAGGAGGACAACAGCGGTCGTCGAATCAGCAACGATGGTAACTCCGATGAGGCCGCCGATTACCACGATGCTGGAGATACCGAGGAGGGTCCGCATAACGAGGTTGGCCGAAGCTCCGGAGTTGCGCCATTTGTCGGCGATGGTGCCGCCCAGGATTTCCCCGACGAATCCGGCCCCGAAGATCACGAAGGTGGACCAGCCGATGGTCTTGAGGTCAAAACCCTTGGCCTGGGCCAAGTACAGCGGACCCCACGTCAGCAGGCCATAGAAAACGCCGTTGAAACCCAGCCAGCCGAAGCACATTGCCCAGAAAGACCGGAATCGCAGGTAGGGCAGAAGCGCGCGCTTTCCTTTGCTGCCGCCCAGCTCAGCTTCTGAATCCTCCGCGGCGTGGGAGGCCTCAAGGTATTCCGCCTCGGCTTCGTTGACCCCGGGGTGCTGCCTCGGGTTGTCCCGGACGTACCACCACACGGCAAGGCCCATCAGGACGGTGGCGGCGCCGGCGATGATGAACGCGAGGCGCCAACTGCCGGTGGAGGCGATCAGGCCGGCAATGAGGATGCCGCCCAGGCCAGCACCGAGGGGGGCCCCGGCGTCGAGGATGGTGGCACCGCGGCCACGTTCGGATTTGTGCATCCAGATGGCGTTCAGCTTGCCGCCGGCCGGCATAACGCCGGCTTCCGTAACGCCGATACCCATCCGGGCAATGAACATGCTGAGGAAGCCGCCGGCGAAGCCGGAGGCGGCCGTGGCCGCCCCCCATCCGACGCAGGATGCCGTCATGACCTTGCGGGGACCGAACTTGTCGATCAGCAGGCCTACCGGGACCTGCATCAGCGCGTAGGTCCAGAAGAAGGCGGAGAGCAGGAGCCCCACGAGCTCCGGGGCGAGATTGAATTCCTTCTGGATGATCGGGAGGGCCACCGAGATGGACCCCCGGTCGATGTAATTGACGGCCACGAGGACCAGCAGGAGCAGGAACATTTTCCAGCGGACGTTGGTGCGACGTTGCACGCCGTCCTTCTGCTGTTGGCCGCTGGTCGCGGGGTTCAAGGTGCCGTCAGCGCTTGCTGTTTTGGTGTTCGGAATAGACACAGCTTCTCCTTCACGGGGAAGTTACGGATGGGGAACGGAAGATCCGGGATTTGGAACGTATGGCCCGCGGGTGGGCGGGCGATAGAAGAAGGTGGCTCCGGATTGCGCGTTGGGAAGCGCCGGAAATGACTTGCCTATTTTGGGATCCCGTTTTGGGATCCCAAAATTAAAGGTAGAAGTGAGCCGCGCCACTGTCAAGGCTTTTCTCCAATTGCGCCGGTGCGGGCCTTAAAAACGGATTGTGACTGCCTGCGCCGCGGCATGGAGAAGTGTGGTTCGGGCCTTCCGCTTGCCGGGTCAGGTCGACGGCGGCCCAGTGCCGGGCACTAGTGCTGGCAGCTGGCGGCAGGCCGATGGGCCAAGATTTCGGCGAGCTCGGCGAGCCGGTGAGCGCGGGCTGACTCGGCGGGTGTGAACGGTTCGCCGGGACGGGCGAACGTGATGGGTCCGTGCCAGGCGGTGGGGATCTTCAGGCGGGTGCCGGTGTCGTGCTTTTCCAGGACCGCCTCCGCAGGCGTGAGGATGCGGGCACGAAGCAGCTCGGCGACTGCCAGCGGCAGCTCGTCAGGGGCATCGGCGATCCGGGCCGCCAGGCTCAGCGCTTTAGTCTGACCGTCCGCCATGGCCAAGGCGGTGGTGGGCCAGACCCGCGACCGCGAGCCGCCGCCGTCGTGCAGTGCCTCCAGCAGGTGCCGTTCACTGAGGTTCCCCGGTGCCGAGAGCACAAACTCGTCCAGCACGCCGCCGGCAACCGGGTGGACATGGATGCTGAGGATGTTGGTGTCCAGTCGGGCCAGCGCCCGGGTGATTTTCTGCAGCGAACCCGGGTGGTCCTGGAGCACCGTTCGCGCCCGCCACAACGCCGGAGCGCTGCCCAGCTTCCTGTGGTGCCGGAGGGCCGGCGCGTGCAGCCAGCCGCGGAGGAGCCGGGCGGCTGAGGGCTCCGCCACCCAGATCACCAGCACGGTGGCGGTGAACGTGAGGACCAGGACCTTGGCAAAATACGGCAGGTGGGTTTCCACCACGAGGGCATGGACCAGCAGTTCGATCGGGAGCATAACGGCCACGTTGGCCAAGGTCAGGCGGGTCTTGGTCGGTTCCGGCATCAGGCCGCAGACTTCACAGCTCAAATCAGCCGCGGCAGGCTTCCTAGGGGCAGGCTTCCTTGCGGTGGGCTTCATGCTTCAAGGATCACAGGTTGGTGTTTCGGCGGCGTTGCCCTGCAGTTCCGATCGTGGGAACAGGCTGCGGCGTAGGATCGATGTGGACGTCAGCGCGGCCGCCCGCCAGTGATGTACCGGTTGGACTGCAGGAAGGCGCCGTCAGCACGTGAAGATCCTCGCTGAGATGTTCAGCATCGCTCCCGCAAACAAGGACCACCACCCGGCCCTCCGCTGTGCTGTGGGAGTGTTTATTCCGCTCCTCACCCTGGTACTGACTGGCCGGCTGGACCTTGCGATCTTCGCCTCGTTTGGTGCATTCACGGGGATCTACGGCCGCGGCGAGCCGCACGGTTCGCGGTTCTTCCTTCAGCTCCGCGCCGGCCTGCTGATGCTGTTGGTCATTCTCCTGGCCTCTCTCGCGGCACGCGCGGGCGGGGCGTGGGGCCTGGACGGGGCCAGCACCACCTGGCTCCTGGTCCTGGCCACCACCGTAGTGGCCGGCGGCTGTTCCGTGGCCATCTCCTGGCTTCGGCTGCGGCCTGCCGGGTCCCTGTTCCACATCTTCGCTTTCGCGGCCATTGCCTCGATCCCCAACCAGCCGCCGCTCTGGGAAGGGATGCTGGTGGTCGTCCTCACCACCGCGTTCTGCCTTCTGATCGGCTTCTCTTCGCGCGTGCTGCCGAGTCACCGTACACCCTGGGCCTGGCCGCGCCCGCTCAGCCGTACTCCGGATGAGCGGCGGGCAGCCTGGCTGGAGGGCTTCGGCTATTTCGTGGCAGCCGGACTGGCCGGTTCGTTGGCGACTCTGGTGGGCCAACCCCTGGGTTTTGGCCACAACTACTGGGCCATGGTGGCGGCGGTGGTGCCGCTGGTGGGGCACACCACTGTGCATCGGGTCCGCCGCGGCGTGCAGAGGATCATCGGTACTGTCCTTGGGCTCGTGGTGCTGGCCGGGATCCTGTTGCTGAACCTGGAACCGGGGGAGACCGTGCTGGTTATGGCTCTGTGTCAGTTCGGTGCTGAGTTGTTCATTGCCCGCCAGTACTTGCTGGCGCAGGTCTTCGTGACGCCGCTGGCCCTGATCTCCACGCTTCTGGTGGCGCCGGCGTCGCCCACCAGCCTGCTCCGGGACAGGATCGTCGAGACGGTGATCGGTGCCGTCGTCGGGATCGCCGTGGTGCTGGCACCTGTCCTCTGGCGGCGGGTGCGGCAGGTGCCGGGGGTGCCGGGTTCGCCGGGTGTGAGCTGAGACGGATGTAATCCGGAGCCGGGAGGGTTGCCGGGCGGGGCTGCCGGGCGCGGCGCCAGGCCTCAGGAACCCAGCCGGCCGCCAGATTCCTCGAGGTAGCAGGACCCGCACAGGGATTCGTACCAGACGTCCTGGCCGTCGATGGCCACCTGATCGCCGTCGAACACCACCTTGTTGCCAACCCGCCGGGTGTTGAAGATGGCCTTGCGCCCGCACCGGCAAATGGTCTTGAGCTCTTCCAGCGTGTGGGCCACCTCCAGAAGCCGGCGTGATCCCGGGAAGGCATGGGTCAGGAAGTCGGTCCTGATGCCATAAGCCAGTACCGGGACGTTGTCCAGGACGGCGATGCGGAACAGGTCATCCACCTGGGCCGGCGTCAGGAACTGGGCCTCGTCCACCAGAAAACAGGCCACCGGCTTCTGGTCCATGTGCTCCAGCAGCGCATCCGGGTCATCGCCGGCCGCATGGGCGGCGAAGAGTTCGCGCACGGGGGTGGTGGCGGACAGCAGGAAGTCCACGGACCGTGTCATGCCCAGCCGGGACACAATGTCCGTATCGCCTTTGGTATCCACGCCAGGCTTGGCCAGCAGGACGCGCTGTCCGCGCTCCTCGTAGTTGAAAGCGGCCTGCAGGAGTCCGGTGGACTTGCCGGAATTCATGGCGCCGTAGCGGAAGTAGAGCTTGGCCAAGAGAGTCCTTTCAAGGGGTCCGGCTATCGATCCTATGCCGTACGACCCAGGGACCCATGGCGGTGACGTGACGCGGGGCCGGGCGGCGTAAGGCGTCCGCCTGCGTCAGTCCTGAATGAGCGTTTCGGTCAGGTGATGAGTGGGAATCCGGTCCCGCTCATAGGTGATTTCGGTGTAGCCGTGTGGCTCCGGCTTGCCAGCCGGGCTGAGGTTCACAAAGACGATCTCTTCGATGGTGAGGATGCTCTGGCGCGTGATCATGTTGCGGACTTCGGCGCGCATGGTCAAGGATGTCCGGCCGAAGCGCGTTGCCGTCAGGCCCATCTCCACCAGGTCGCCCTGCACGGCGGAGCTCACGAAGTTGATCTCCGAGATGTACTTCGTGACAGCGCGGCCGTTGCCAAGCTGGAGGATGGCGTAGATCGCGGCTTCCTCATCGATCCATTTCAGCAGGCTTCCGCCGAAGAGGGTTCCGTTGGCGTTCAGGTCCTCCGGCCGGATCCATTTGCGGGTGCGGAAGGTGATGTCAGTGGATTCCATATGGCGAGGTTAGCGTGCCGCGGCGCACGTTACGTCGTAGCTGTTGTTGTGTAACGGGCCGCCGCCCGGATTTGGCTCATGCCATGGCAGTGTGGGCGGCGCTGTGCGAGTCAATCGACTTGGCGTAGCAGTACGAGTGCTCCACTCCCACGTAAGCGCCAAAGTTGGGGACGGAGTCGAAGCCGGAGTTCTCGTAGAAGTTCCGGCCGTCCGGCTGCGCCGAGCCCGCTTCGGCCTTGATGCGCGTGATGCCCTGCTTGTGCGCCTCTGCTTCGAGGGCCGCCAGGATGGAGCTGGCCACGCCCGATCCCCGCGTATACGGGAGCACATAAAGCCGCTTGATTTCGGCAGTGGCGCTGTCCAGGAGCCTGAGTCCGCCGCAGCCCACGGGCTGTCCCGAGCCTTTGTCGTACGCCACCAGGAACACGGCGCAGTCGGCGCCCGACGGCGGGGTCCCCGGTTCGTGGTCAGGGGTACCGAAGCGGGCGTCCAGTTCCGCCTGCTGGGCCCTGCGCAGATCGGCGCCCACGGGGTTGGACCAGGTGACCGAACGGATGTTGAGCCGCGGATTGGTCTGCATGACTGCCTCGTTTCGCCGAAGGGTGATGCCTGATAATCCTAAGAGCCCGTGGTTACCGTGGTGTTTCCTTGGCGTAAGCGTCCGGAGAACTTCGGGCTGCCGGCGGACCAGGGTTTCGGGAGCGCGAATGGCCGCCAGTTCCGCGTAGGATCGGGCCCGCCGGTTCAGGGTCTCCGGGCTGTAGTCCTGAAGGTCCTCCGCCGCGACGTGCTCGTAGTGTGTCCAGTGTTTTCCAGCGGCTATACGGCGTCGCCGGTGGGGTCCTCGGCGGTCGGATCCGTAAGGGCGAGGCCGCCCACCGGGCTCCCGTCCCAATGGATCAGCTTCCAGCCGGCGCCGGGGTCCCCTTCCAGGGCCACGATGCCGGTGTTGGACAGGACATGCCGGGCCGCGAACTCATGGTCGGCGCCGGCGGCGCGGAGACCTGTCCAGGTGCGGATGGCGGCGCCATGACTCACGACGGCCGCGACGGCGGTGCCCCCATTGCTGGCCGCGCGCTCGGCAATCCGGTTGATGGCGGCGTCGAACCGTTCGACAAAGTCGTGGCCGTTAGGGCCGGCAGGCATCCTGCGGTCCAGGTCACCGGCTGCCCAAGCAAACACCGTGCCCATGTATCGCATATGCGACTCGTGGTCGGTCAGTTTCTCCAGGGCCCCTGCCTCGATTTCGTGCAGACCATCCAGGATTTCAAGCTCAAGACCGTGGAGCCGGGACAGCGGGCCGGCCGTGATCTGGGTCCGCAGAAGCGTTGACGTGTACAGGGCGCCTATCTGCTCGTTGGCCAGGGACCGTGCCATGGCCTCTGCCTGGCGTTCGCCCAGTTCGGTCAGCCCGGGCCCGGGGTGGGCGGTGTCCAGCTGGCCGAGAACATTTCCGGGGGTCTGTCCGTGGCGGATGAGGAGCAGCTTCATGACTCCATTTTCGCATCCGGCGGCGAATTCCGGCGTCGGCCGGCCGTGCCGCCGTGGTGCGTTCCTGCCCAGTTGCTGGTGCCTGCGGCTGGCCTGACACGGCGTGTCGCACATGCACCGCCTATAGCCGGGCCGGCAACCGGGCGGGAACGAACCGGGCGCGGCCACGGCAACAGGTTTCGGCAGGCTTAACCAAAGGAAGGCACCGGGCCCTCAAAGGACCCGGCGCCGCCGTCGTACGTTTATGGCCGAACGAGTCGGCTTAATTGAGGTGGTCCACCAGCTGGTCCGCGATGCCGGTGTACTTGCCCGGCGTGAGGGCGAGCAGCCGGGCCTCGGCCTCGGGGGAGAGTCCCAGGCTCTGGACGAATTCCCGCATGCGGGCGGCATCCACACGCTGGCCGCGGGTGAGGTCTTTGAGCCGCTCGTACGGGTTTTCCATGCCTTCGACGCCGGCGATCGCCTCGGCGCGCATGACCATCTGGATGGCCTCGCCCAGGATTTCCCAGTTGGTGTCGAGGTCGCCCGCGAGGATGTCTTTGGCAACGTCGAGGCGGTCCAGGCCCTTGGCCACGTTGGAGATCGCCAGGAGTGAGTGGCCGAACGCCACGCCGATGTTGCGCTGGCTGGAGGAGTCGGTGAGGTCGCGCTGCCAGCGGGAGGTCACCAGTGTTGAGCCGAGCACGTCCAGGAGGCCGGAGGAGATTTCCAGGTTGGCCTCGGCGTTCTCGAACCGGATGGGGTTGACCTTGTGCGGCATCGTGGAGGATCCGGTGGCGCCGGCCACGGGGATCTGGGCGAAGTAGCCGATGGAGATGTAGCTCCACACGTCCGTGCAGACGTTGTGCAGGATCCGGTTGAACCGGGCAACGTCGGCGTAAAGCTCGGCCTGCCAGTCATGGCTTTCAATCTGGGTGGTCAGCGGGTTCCACGTCAAGTCCAGGCCCTCGACGAAGGACTTGGCCACCTGCTGCCAGTCGGCGCCGGGGACAGAAGCCACATGGGCTGCGTATGTCCCGGTGGCGCCGTTGATCTTGCCCAGGTATTCGGTCTTGGCGATCCGGTCCAGTTGGCGGGTCAGGCGGTGCGCGATGACTGCCAGCTCCTTGCCCAGGGTGGTGGGCGTGGCCGGCTGGCCGTGTGTGCGGGACAGCATGGGAACCGCACGGTTCTCCTCGGCCATCCTGCTGATCTGGGCCACGAGGGCGCGTGCTGCTGGCAGCCACACGTCCTCCACAGCACCCTTGACGCCCAGGGCGTAAGCAAGGTTGTTGATGTCCTCGGACGTGCAGCCGAAGTGGACCATGGCTGTCAGGTTCCCGATGCCGACGCCGGGCAGACGGCGGCCGATGTAGTACTCAACAGCCTTCACGTCATGGACCGTGACCGCTTCGATTTCGGCGAGCTCGGACACTGAGGCGGAGTTGAATTCGGTGACGATCGCGCGGAGCTTTTTCTGCTGCTCCACGGTGAGCTGGCCTGCGCCGGGAAGGACGTTATTGCTGGTCAGGTGGATGAGCCACTCGACTTCCACGGCCACACGGTCACGGTTCAGTGCTGCCTCGGACAGGTAGTCAACGAGGGGCGCGACGGCGGACTGGTAACGGCCGTCCAGCGGGCCCAGGGCGATCTGGTCCGGTGACGCGGCGAGGGCCAGGCGTCCGGAGGGCGTGCGGGTATCAGCTGTGGCGGCAGTTTCAGGCATGTGCTGATTCTTTCATGAACTCTTCACTGCCGCTTAAGCCGACCGTCTGATGTTCACAACGGCGTGACTTGTCCACATAGCCGACGGCGATGCTTCCGTCGTGCGGGCGGCCTTCCGTAGCGTCGGGTTAGGGACTTGGCGTTGACGGATCAGATATTCGTCCGGGTAGCCGGAAGGGGGGAGCGGGCATGGGCAGTGACGTGACGGCAGCCGACATGGCGGCATGCATGTCCCGCGGTTATGAGGTTCAGCAGTTGGCGGCCCGGGTTGATCTTTGCTTGGGGAGGGTGGAAAAGGTCCTTGGCGGCTTTCGCGAGATCCAGCTCCTGGACTGGCAGTCGCCTGCGGGGCAGGCCTACCGGAATTCGGTAGCCCTACAGGAGGCGGCGCTCGGAAGGGCACGTGTGCGGCTCGAGGATGCGTTGTCTTCGGTGCGAAGCCACGCGCAGGCGGTGGGAGCTTCCGCCGGTAACCCGGCGGGGCGGTACTGATGGCCGAGGTAACCCCGTCCGGGAGCGGCGGACCAATCCAGTTGACAGGACCTGCCGTGGACGGCGGAATGGAAATCAGGGGCGGCGTTGGCGGCATCAGTTTTCAGTTGGAGGAGCTCATAGGCGGCGCGGAGAAGCTTGACGCTGCGGCAGGGGAGCTGGCTGCCGTGGAAGTGGAGGTGCGCCGCATCTGGGAGGACCTGTGTCCGTACCAGGATGAAGCGCGTCCCACCGGGACGGCGGCCCTGATTGGCGTCGGCGAGGCGCAGTGGAGCGTCCAGGCCGTGCGCGCGGAGCTGCAGGGAATCAGTAACCAGGTGCGGGCCAGCAAGCGGGATTACGAAACGGCTGAAGCCTGGGCGGGTTTCGCGCGCGGCATGGGCGGCGGCCTGACCAGCACGGAAACTCTCGGTCGGCAGGCGGGGGATCTCGGGTTGGGCTTCGTTCCCAACAGGGAGGTCGCGGAGCTCGTCGCGGGCCCTTTGGCCATGGCTGCCTTGCTGGCAGTCTCCCCGGAGCGCTTTTGGGTAGCGCTCGCGGCAGACGTGGCGGCGGGCAGGCATATTGCGTCCGCCGTTCCTTTGCTTGCCGGTGTGTCCGGGCGTTCAAACCGAATCCTTCAGCCGCGTCCGGTCACGCTGGAAAAGAAGGAGACGCTGCCCATTGAATTCGACGGCTCTCCGGCTGCGTTGTTGGCACGGGCGCAGATCATCGATGAACGCGGTGAAGGCTACATCGAAGTCGTCGAAGTAGATAACGGGGAGCGGAAGGCCTACGTGGTGGTCATTCCCGGAACGCAGGCCGGAGGTGAAATTGGCGGCGTGAATCCGTTCGATGAAGCCGGCATCGTTGAAGGGCTGGGCCATAGCTCCGCAGAAATCAACGTGGCGGTCTTACGGGCCCTGCAGCATGCAGGCGCGGAAAGAGGGGCGCCGGTCGTGGCGGTGGGCTACAGCCAAGGTGGAATCCATGCCATGAACCTTGCGGCCGACGAAGGGTTCCTCAACCAGTACGACATGGAATATGTTCTCACTGCAGGGTCCCCCGTAGGGGGCATCGTTCCGGAGGTCGGCGTCACTGCACTCCATCTGGAGCATAGGCAGGATTGGGTGCCCGGAGCTGACGGCACACCGAACCCGGACACCAGAAACCGGGTTACGGTGACCCTCAACAGTCCCGTCACCACGCCCGAAGGTGGTGAATTCGGCATCGGTCCAGGCCATCGGCTCAGCAACTACCAGGCAGGCGCCCGGCAGGTTGCAGTGAGCGACGATCCTTCACTCGTGGCGTCAACCGCCGTCCTGGGCGGCCTGCTCGGAGCCGGCGGCACGGCGACGGCCACGCGCTTCGCGCTGACCCGTTCCAAGCCGCCTGAAGCTCTACCGAGGCCCATGCCAGACCCTCCACCGCGGGTCTCTGAGATCGGCCGGGCGCGGTGATCCGCCGGGCTAGCGTCGGCGGCCGCCCGGAACCCTGCTCGCGACCAGCGAAATGAGCGTGATGATGATGGCTGCGAGGACTGCCGTCCAGAAGAACGAGTCGATGGTGAAATCCACCGGCGTGTAACTGCTGAGCCAGGACGTCAGATACAGCATGGCGGCGTTGATGACGATGGTGAACAGGCCCAGCGTGAGGATGGTGATGGGCAAGGACAGGAGGCTGACCAGGGGGCGGACAAACGCGTTCACCACACCGAAGATCAAACCGATGAACAGGTACGCGAGAATGATGCCGACGGTCTCGGTACCCTGCGTTACGCCCGTGTTGGCCACCGCCGCGGTAGTCGCCGAAGTAGAGATATCCAGGCCCGGCAGTATCCAGCTGGCAATCCAGAGGGCCAGCCCGTTTATGAGGACTCGAACAATAAATGAGCGCATACGCCCATGCTGTCACACTGCCCCTGGGCCCCGCCTGTGCGCCCGCCCAACCCGTGCCGTTCAGGCGAAGTAGGCTAGTTTGCATGACTTCATCAGAGATGCTGCCTGGCGAAATCCGGCCGCGCCCCGTGGTTGGCCGGCTTCCCCGCTACGCCGCAGGAAAGCCTCCCGTCGCCGTAGACGGGCTGGCCAGCTACAAGCTCTCCTCCAACGAGAACCCCTTGCCGCCTCTTCCGGCCGTGCTGGAGGCGATTTCCAACCAGACGGACTTCAACCGCTACCCCGACCCCCTCAGCAGCAAGCTTCGTGCTGCGCTCGCCGAGTTCCTGGCGGTACCGGCCGAGGACATTGTCGCGGGAGCCGGAAGCCTCGGTGCCCTGAACCAGTTGCTGTCCACATTCGCCGGCCGGAACGACGACGGTAAGGCGGACGAAGTGGTGTATGCGTGGCGGTCCTTCGAGGCGTATCCCATCAGCGTTGGCCTGGTGGGCGCGGAAAGCGTCCGCATCCCGCTGACGGCAGACGGACGACACGACCTTGACGCCATGGCTGCAGCCGTGACCGTCCGCACCAGGGTCATCCTGCTTTGCACCCCAAACAACCCTACGGGGCCCATCCTGACCACTGCCGAAGCGGAGCGGTTCATCCAGGCGGTCCCATCCGACGTTGTGGTGGTTATCGATGAGGCCTACCAAGAGTTCGTCCGTGCCAGCGATGCCGTGGACGGCATCGCAATGTACCGAAAATACCCGAATGTTGTGGTGCTCCGGACGTTCTCCAAGGCACACGGATTGGCGGGCCTGCGCGTGGGCTACAGCATCTCGAACCCCGGGCTGACCCAGTACCTTCGCGTCGCGGCCACGCCCTTCTCCGTGTCACAGATCGCTGAGAAAGCAGCCATCGTCTCGTTGCAGAACTACCCGCTGGTTGTAGAAAGGGTACAAAGCATCGTGGACGAACGAACCCGGGTAACCAGCGGGCTGCGTGAGCTCGGCTGGTTTGTGCCAGAGGCGGAGGGCAACTTCATCTGGCTGAACCTCGGTGAGAACAGCACGGAATTTGCCGAACTGGCGGGCACACAGGCGCTTTCGGTGCGGGCCTTCGGCAGTGAAGGCGTGCGGGTCAGCATAGGCGAGGCAGAGGCCAACAGTCGGTTCCTCGAGCTCTGTGCAAACTATACAAAGGCGCCGCGACGTTCCTAGCGCTTAACATGCATCAGGAGCGGTACCTACTGAAGATAAAGTAAGGACCAGTAAGCCAATATATATGCCAACAAAGGAATGCATTCCTCCAGTGGCATATATCCCAGCGACATTGCAATGCATCCGCATGCGGCAAGCAAGGAGACGGTATGGGCGCCACACATCTGCCCTCCACCGAGTTCGATCAGACAGCGGCAGACGACCAACTCGAGGCTGAAGCCGAGGCCCAACTGGGCAGCCCGGCCGAGCCTATGGTGCAGTTGCTGGCGCCTGACGGGACCCTGGGGACGGACCCGGTCTTCTCGGCCTATGCAGATCGGCTGGACGGTAAAAAGCTGCGTGGCTTCTACGCTGACATGGCCAAGATCCGCCGCTTTGATGTGGAGGCAACCGCGCTCCAGCGCCAAGGCCAGCTGGCCCTGTGGGTCCCGCTGACCGGCCAGGAGGCTGCGCAGATCGGCTCCGGCCGGGCCAGTCAGCCGCAGGACTACATCTTCCCCACCTACCGTGAGCACGGCGTGGCACTGACCCGCAATGTGGACCTCGCTGAGCTCCTGCGCCAGTTCCGCGGCGTCTCGAACGGCGGCTGGAACCCGAAGGACACCAACTTCCATCTCTACACCCTGGTCCTGGCCGCGCAGACGCCGCACGCCGTCGGCTACGCCATGGGGATCCAGCGGGACCAGAAGCTCGCGGCAGCTGCAGTCGCCGCGGATGCGGCTGCGGACCGGCCGGCCGAGCCCAAGGCAGCGGTGATGGTCTACTTCGGTGACGGTGCCAGTTCCGAGGGCGACGTCCACGAATCCATGGTGTTCGCCGCCTCCTACAACGCTCCGGTGGTGTTCTTCTGCCAGAACAACCACTGGGCCATCTCCGTTCCCAGCTCGGTGCAGACCCGCATACCGCTGTCCAACCGCGCCAAAGGTTACGGTTTCCCGGGCATCCGGGTGGACGGCAACGATGCGATCGCCGTCCACGCAGTGACCGAGTGGGCGCTCGAACATGCCCGCGAGGGCAACGGCCCGGTGCTGATCGAGGCCTTCACCTACCGCGTCGGTGCGCATACCACTGCTGATGACCCCACAAAGTACCGGGAATCCGCCGAGGAAACCTTGTGGCGGGCCAAGGATCCGCTGGACCGCCTGGAAAAGTATCTCCGGGCCCAGGGGCTGGCAGATGACGCCTACTTTGACCAGGTCAAGGCCGACGGCGACGAACTCGCCGCCTACGTCCGCAAGACCACGTACGACCTCGAGACCCCGGACATCCGGACGGCCTTCGCCAATACCTATGTCGAGGCCCACCCGCTGGTGGCCGAGGAATTGGCCTGGTTTGAGGAGTACAGCGCAGGCTTCGCTGAGACGCCGGAGCACAGCGCTGAACCCAGCAGCCCGGACCCGGATGACGCAGCGACAGGAGTGGCCCGCTGATGACCACCATGACCATAGCCAAGGCCATTAATGAGGGCCTGCGCGCCACCCTGGACAACAACCCGCGTACCCTGCTTATGGGCGAGGACATCGGAGCCCTGGGCGGCGTCTACCGCGTCACCGACGGCCTTCTCGCGGAGTTCGGCGCGGACCGCGTGGTGGACACACCGCTCGCGGAGTCCGGCATCATCGGCACGGCCATCGGCCTCGCCCTGCGCGGCTACCTGCCCGTCTGCGAGATCCAGTTCGACGGGTTTGTGTTCCCCGGCTTCAACCAGATCACCACCCAGCTGGCCAAGATGCACGCCCGCAGCAACGGCAGCCTCACCGTTCCCGTCGTTGTCCGGATCCCATACGGCGGCGGTATCGGCTCCATTGAGCACCATTCGGAATCACCGGAGGCGCTGTTCGCCCACACCGCAGGCCTGCGCATCATCACACCGTCCAACGCCCACGACGCCTACTGGATGATCCGGCAGGCAGTGGAGTGCCAGGACCCCGTGATCGTCTTCGAACCGAAGCGCCGCTACTGGCTCAAGGGCGAGGTCAACACTGATTCTCCCGGCGCATCTGCCGATCCCTTTAAAGCCCACGTGCTCCGCGAGGGCACGGACGCCACAGTGGTGGCCTACGGACCGCTCGTACCGGTGGCCCTTGCCGCTGCCGACGCCGCTGCCGAGGACGGTCACAGCATCGAGGTCATCGACCTGCGCTCCATTTCGCCGATCGACTTCGACACCGTCACGGCGTCCGCGAAGAAGACCGGCCGGCTTGTTGTGGCGCATGAGGCGCCGACGTTCGGCGGCATCGGCGGCGAGATCGCAGCCCGGATCAGCGAACGGGCATTCCTCTCACTGGAGGCTCCCGTGATCCGGGTGGGCGGCTTCCATATGCCGTACCCGGTGGCGAAGGTCGAGGAAGACTACCTCCCCGACATCGACCGCATCCTCGAGGCGCTGGACCGCTCCCTGGCCTACTAGGCGCAGGCACCTTCCCCCGCTCACGCTTCCCGCTCACGCTTGGCTCGAAAGAGGACACCATGACTCTGAACAAGTTCAACCTGCCCGACGTGGGCGAAGGCCTCACCGAGGCGGAAATCGTCTCCTGGAAGGTCAAGCCGGGGGACACCGTCGCCATCAACGACGTCCTGTGCGAGATCGAGACCGCCAAGTCGCTCGTTGAGCTGCCATCCCCCTTCGCCGGCACCGTCACCGAGCTGCTGGTCCCCGAGGGCGTGACCATCGACGTCGGAACCGCCATCATCAGCGTCTCGGACGCCGTTTCCGGCGACCCGACGCCCGCTGACGTCCCGGCCCCCGCCACTCCGGTCCAGCCCTTGTACGGCAAGCTTCCCACGGATGACGGCGGCACGGCGGGCAGTGCCCTGGCCGGCGGTCCGCTGGTGGGATCGGGCCCCAAGGCCGACGCCGTCAAGCGCCGTCCCCGGAAGTCGGCACCTGCCGCCCAGGCCGGGTCAGCCCCGGTCCCCGTGGTCGAGCGTGCGGGCGAAAACCCGGTGGCCGAGCCTGTCGAGGCCCGGACCGGCCCTCCCGCCCGGATTTCGCCAAGCACAAACACCGGGTTGGTCGATAACCGTCCCACGCTCAGTGGAACCATTACAGGCCTCGTGAACCGTGTCCTGGCCAAGCCTCCCGTCCGCAAGATCGCCCGGGATCTGGGGATCGATCTGGCCGATGTGGTGGCCACCGGCTCCCGCGGCGAAGTCACGCGCGAGGACCTGGTCAGCTACCAGTCCCAGCGCGATGCAGAGCTGGATCAAGCGGAGGGCTTCTGGGGCAAAGCCGGCAAGCCGCAGGACCAGCGGATTGAACGAATTCCGGTCAAGGGCGTCCGCAAGGCGACGGCCAAGGCGATGGTGGAGTCGGCTTTCGCTGCACCCCACGTGAGCATCTTTGTTGATGTTGACGCCAGCCGCACCATGGAGTTCGTCAAGCGCCTGAAGGCTTCGCGCGACTTTGAGGGTATCAAGGTTTCCCCGCTGCTGATCCTGGCCAAGGCCGTCATCTGGGCTGCCGCGCGGAACCCCAGCGTCAACGCCACCTGGGTAGACAACGTGGACGGGACCGACGCCGCCGAGATCCAGGTCAAGCACTACATGAACCTTGGCATCGCCGCAGCCACCCCGCGCGGGCTGATGGTTCCCAACATCAAGGACGCCCAGGACCTGTCACTCAAGGAACTGGCATTGGCTCTGAACAACCTGGCCACCACGGCCCGGGCGGGCAAGACCCAGCCCGCCGAAATGCAGGGCGGCACGCTTACTGTCACCAACATCGGTGCGCTGGGGATCGATACGGGAACCCCGATCATCAACCCGGGCGAAGTGGCAATTGTGGCGTTCGGAACCATCAAGCAGAAGCCCTGGGTCCTGGACGGCGAAGTCATTCCGCGCTGGATCACCACGCTCGGCGGCTCCTTTGACCACCGCGTAGTGGACGGTGACTTGTCCGCCCGCTTTATGGCCGACGTCGCCGCGATCCTTGAGGAGCCGGCGCTCCTGCTGGACTAGGGCTGCCGGGACCACGAGCATCAATACCGTGAACCAGGCTGCCGTTCGGTCCAGGAACCGGGCAGCCAGGTGGCTGACTGAGGTGTTCCAACCACCGGTGGTGGTGACGCTACAACTCCTCATCAGCCCCGTGGTCGAGGCTGGATTCCCTGGCACCATTGGCTATGGAGCCTTGGCCGCGCTGTTTGTGTGTGTGCTGCCGCTCCTGGTGCTCCTGGGGCTCGTGCGGCTGGGCAAGGTCACGGACCATCACGTCAGCGACCGCAAACAGCGCGCGCCCGTGCTGCTGATGGCGCTTGGATTTGTTGCCGCCGGTCTGGTGGTGCTGCAGGCCGCCAACGCCCCGCGAAGCGTAATGGTCATGGTGCTGGCCATCATCGCCGGCATCATTGTGCTGGCCGCCGTGAGCCCCGTCTGGAAGATCAGCGGTCATGCTGCGGCGGTATCGTCGGCGGCAGTTATTTGTGTCCTGATGCTAGGTCCGGCCTGGCTGCCGCTGCTCCTGCTGGTTCCCGCCGTCGGTTGGTCGCGGGTGGTGCTCCGCGCACATACCCTGGCGCAGGTTGTGGCCGGTTCGCTTTTTGGCGGCTTGGTGATGGCGGGCCTTTGGTGGCTTTTGCGTGGCTGGCTCACCTAGCAGAGCCCGGTGTCAGTAGCGGTAGGCGGAGTAAGCCGTCATCATCTCGACCATCTCGGGATTCCCCGCCATGGCGCCAGCCAAGGCAGCGGATGTGGCGAACATCAGGCCGCCAAGCACCAGGGCAACGCCTGCGATGGCCGCGAAGAATTTCCAGTCGCCGCGCAGCACGCTCTCGAGGGTCTCCGGCAGGCGCAGTCCCGGCGAGATGAGGTTGGGTGCGCTGTCCAGGGAGCCGTCATCCAGCAGTGCAATGACGCGGCCGTTGCCGCGGTCCACACGCATGGAGCAGATGTGGTTGCCGTGGCGGGCCAGGAGGATGTCGTGGCCAACAAGTTGGCGGCGCTGAAGAGTTAGCAAGGGGGCCCCTTTGGCTGGAGTGGAGAGTGGTTGTCCGCTCCGTTGAGGGCCCTTCCATTTTATCGCCGGCCGGGTGCTGAAACCGGCGTTTAAGGGGTGAGAACGGACACCATGCACCGTCGCGCGGTGCGGCCGGTGCATCGTGTCCCGTTGTCAGTTAGTCGGCGTCGTAGGTGTTGGCAATGTAGACGTCGCACGTGGCATTGTGGGCCACGCTGTTGGCCACGCTTCCCAGGACCCGGCCGATGCCGCGCATCCGCCGGTTGCCCACAACGATCATCGTGGCGCCCAGGCGCTCGGATTCCTTGATGAGCGCTTCGGCAGGCTTGCCGCGGGCGGCCGAGTAGGTCACCTTGATGGAACCGGCCAGGGCCTCGGCCACTGTCTTGGCAACATGCTCGGCACCGTCGGCGTCGGAAACGATCCACTGGTCGCTTCCAGAGCCGAAGATCTCGGTACGGTCGCTGTCGAAAGCTGAGACGACGTGAAGCGAGGCACCCACGGCGGCGGCGAGATCCCGGGCCGATTCGGCGGCCTTCTTGGCGGTGCCGCTGCCGTCGACGCCAACAACAATAATTCCGCTCATGCTTTGTACTCCTTGTTCAGATTCACTCTTGGCCACACTCAGTCCGGCCAACGTTACAGCGCTGCAAGGGCTTCCCGCAGTACCGGTGCCAAACGGCGGACACCTTCCTTGATGGCGTCGGGCGGAACCGCGCTGAACGCCAGCCGCAGCTTGTTGGACGGCGCATCAGACGGGGTGAAGGCAGCCCCTGGGATAAAGACGACACCGGCGTCGATCGCCTTCTGCAGCAGGGGATAGGTGTCCACGCCTTCCGGCAGTGTGACCCAGACGAAGAAGCCGCCTTCCGGGCTGGTCCAGCTGGTGCCGGCGGGCATGTGTTCGTCCAGGGCCGCGAGCATGGCAGTGCATCGCTCGGCGTACAGTTCCCGGTAGGTCTCGATCTGGCCCTTCCAGTCATAGTCCCTGAGGTAGGCGGACACCAGCATCTGGTTCAGCGTCGGCGGGCACAGCGTCACGGATTCGGATGCAAGGTAGTAGCGCCGCTGAAGGTGCTCCGGGACTAACGCCCAGCCGATGCGCAGGCCGGGGGCAAAGATCTTGGAGAAGGATCCCATGTAGATGACATCGCCGGGGTTGGCCGCGCGGAGCGGTTCCAGTGGTTTCCCGTCGTACCGGAGGAGCCCATAGGGGTTGTCCTCCAGCACCAGAATATTCGCGTTCCGGCATATATCAACAACCCGCTGACGGCGTTTCTCCGCCAGGGTAATCCCCGAGGGATTGTTGAAGTTGGGGATCGTGTAGAGGAACTTGATGTTCTTCCCTGCCGTCTGGAGCGCGGCGATCCTGGCCTCCAGCAGCTCAGGCACCAGGCCGTCGTCGTCCATCTCCACGGTGGCCACCTCCACCTGGTAGGCCTCAAACGTGTTGAGGGCGCCCACATAGGTGGGATTCTCCACCAGTACCACGTCCCCCGGGTTGCAGAAGACCTTGACGGCCACATCCTGGGCCGACTGGGAGCCTGCGGTGATCACTACGTTCTGCGGGAGCGCATCCAGGATTCCTTCGGCCGCCATTACCTCGCAGACCTGGGTGCGCAGTTCTTCGGTGCCCTGCCCGCCGCCGTATTGCAGGGCGGTGAGCCCCTCGTCGGCGATGATGCTTGCAGCCGTGGCGGCCAGCCGCTCCAGCGGAAGGGATTGCAGGTAGGGGCTGCCCCCGGCAAGGGACACCAGCCCGGGGCGCATCGAGATGTCAAAAACGTCCCGGACCGCCGATTGCTTAATGTTGGCTGCGCGTTCCGAAAACAGCGCCTCGTGGGGATGGGCGGCGCGGTGGGCGGACGTGGCCGCGCGCTCGATGGCATCAATGGCTTCGGCCGGTAGCTGCACTGCGCCGGCATCAAGTGTTTCGTGGCTCACATCCTCAGCATACAACCGAAAGTTGCTGATCAGGCAACATCTGTTGATCAATTGGCCTAGTTGAGGCGCAATGCTTCGGCGAGCCCCACGCCGTTGACGTAAACGTCGGCGCGGATTGCGCCCACCGACGCTACGGCAGTCTGTGTGAGCTGGGCCTCGATGCGCGGGATGTCGCACACTCCCGCTGGACGGATCGAGCCGGACAGGTAGACCGTCACGGACGTACCGTCGAAAGTGCCGGACAGGAACGTCAGGGTTGAGCCGGACAGGGAGTTGTACAGCCCTGGCGTCGGTTCTGCGGCTCCGTCCAGCAGGGCGCGCATGGCGTTGGCCAAAGGTTCCGCGGATCCGGCCACGGTACGGCGGACGCCGGCCAGGCTGTCGTTGCAGCCAAAGCGCACACCTCCGGCCCCGCCGTCGTCCAGCAGTACGTAGTAGGCGGTCACCGTCTGGAATCCGGCGGACAGGCCAGGGGCCGGCACGGCCGGGGGCGGCGCCGAGGGCTCCGGAGCCGGCGATGGGCTTGCCGCCTTAGGTGCGCCGGGTGCCGCACCGCCGCCGGGCGTGGCAGCCCCGGGCGAAGCCGGTCCGGACGCTGGACCGGTGCCCAGGCTCCGCTCCGGTGTTCCCGTAACCCCGCCTGACGCTTGGCTTGAAGGCCCGGGGGGCGAGCCGGAGGACGGGCCGGTGGCTTCGGCGGGCGCAGCGGTGGCCGGCGGGGGCGCCTGCGGCTGCGGAACTGGAACCAGGGGCTGCTGGGCGCGGTCAGGGCGTTCGAGCGTAGTTGCACCGGCCGGGACGCTGCTGCCCGTACGCGGGTTCGAAGCGGGGGCGCAGCCTCCCAGCCACAGCGGAAGAGTAAGTGCTGCCGCCGTCGCCATCAGCATTCCGGCGCTCTGCCTGCCTGCCATCTCTGCACCGCGTTCCCGTCCCCAATGCTTTCCGTGCATTTAACGTTACGGCGGTCCCTCCGCCCTGGAAATGCCGGCGCGGTACCGGTTGGAACAAGACTTGGTCACGTGCGCGGTGGCTGGTCCCGTTCCTGCTCACGGCGAGATAACAAATGCCCCGGACACCATTCGGTGGCCGGGGCATTTGGTTGTTTATGGCCGCTGCGTGCGGCTGCCTTACGCTGCCGGCTGGGCGGCGGCGAGTGCCTCGAAGACGCCCTTGATCTGCTCCACTACCTCGGCGTCGTCCTTCGGGTGCAGCTCGGCGAAGCGGACCATGGAGCCGGGGACTGCGAGCTTGACGTCCTCAAGCACCTGGGCGCCGGCAATGCCCGCTGCCTTGCGGGCTTCGTCCTGGGCCCACACGCCACCGAACTGGCCGAATGCGGTACCGACGACGGCGGTGGGCTTGCCGGAGAGGGCGCCGGCGCCGAAGGGGCGGGACAGCCAGTCGATGGCGTTCTTCAGCGATGCGGGCACCGTGCCGTTGTGTTCCGGGGTCACCAGGAGAAGGGTGTCCGCTTCGTTGGCGGCCGCGCGGAGGGCGGCGGCAGCGGCGGGAACCTGGCCTTCGACGTCGATGTCCTCGTTGTAGAACGGGATGTTGCCCAGGCTTTCGTGGATGACTACGTCAACCTGCTCGGGAGCGTTTAGCTGGATGGCTTCGGCGAGCTTCTGGTTGGTGGATTCGGCGCGGAGGCTGCCAACAAGGGTAAGAACGGTGCTCTTCGACATATGGACTCCTGGGGTCAGGCTGCGGACGGGACCGCTGGCCGGTGGAAGGGTGGAGGCTTGGTGCCTTCATTGTCTAAACGGACCGTAGTCCGATTATTATTTCACGGGACTAGGATAAGGACTGTGAGCTTTATCCCACTGCTGCCCGGTTCGCTCTCCGGGCCGCCCGCTGAGCGCAGTGACGCTGCGCGGAACCGTGAGCGGCTTTTGTGCGCGGCTCGGGAGCTGATTGCCGAGTGCGGCCCGGATGCCCTGACCATGGACAGGTTGGCCGAGCGGGCCGGCGTGGGCAAGGGCACCGTCTTCCGCCGGTTCGGCAGTCGCGCCGGGCTGATGATGACGTTGCTGAGCGATTCCGAGGCCGCCTTCCAAGCCCGATTTATGTTCGGCCCCCCGCCACTGGGGCCGGGCGCTCCGGGGCTGGAGCGGCTGATCGCCTTCGGTGCGGAGCGGATCGCGTATGTGATGGAGCACGGGGACCTGGCGAGGGCTGCTGAGTCTTCGCACCACGGCCGCTACGAAGTCCCGGCAGTCATACTGTGGCAGCGCCATATCGAGCACCTCCTGCGGGAAGCAGGCATGGATGCGGACCCGTTGCTGATGGCCATGTCCCTGGCCGCCACGCTGGATCCGGACCGGCTCCTGCGCGCGGTCCGCGCCCAAGGCCTGGCGCCCGAGCGGTTGACCGATTCCTGGCGGGACCTTGTCACTCGCGTGGTCCGAGGGCGGTAGGATACGCCTAGATCTGGCGAATGGTCCAGTCAAATCAATTCCACTGAATTATTCATAACAATCTGATACGGCGGGCACGGATTCCGCACAGGTGCCCGCATTCCGGACGCTACTCTGTGGTAGTTTCCTCTGGAATGTGACCCGCAACATAGTCCACCCGGACTTATCTGAGCTGGTCGCGGGAGACCGGCTACACGCTGGTGGAAACCCGGTGGCGGCGAGACCCGTCGCGGGCCGGGGAAATCGGAAGGATCTGGAACGTGGATGCAGTGAAGGCAGGAACTCCGTTGCCAGCCCAAGGTGACCCCTTGGAGTGTTCGTCCATAGTCCAGGTGGCAAAGATCCTGAAGTAGCTGCCAAATGATCAGGTACCTCGCCAAGCGCGGCATCACCTACGTCTTCATGATTTTCCTGACCACGTCTGCCGGCTATTTCCTGGCGGTCAGTTCGCTTAAGCCGGCGCTCCTCGAACAGGAACGGATTCCCCGTCCCACACCCGAGCAGGTAGCCAATTCCATGCGCCTGAAAGGCCTGGACCCGGACCTCAGCCCGTGGGAGCGCTACGTGGAGTGGCTCTTCGGGATCGTGACCCGCTGGGACTGGGGACGCAGCCCCAACGGCGCATTCATCAACGCTGAATTCGGGGACCGCGTCTGGATCTCCACCCGGCTCTTCCTGGCATCCATCGTCCTGACCCTTGTCATCGGCGTCGCCCTCGGGGTGTACTCGGCGGCCCGGCAGTACAAGTTCCAGGACCGGGTGATCACCTCCTACAGCTACCTCGCGTACATCGTGCCCGCCCCCATTGCCTACTTCCTGGTGCAGCTCGGTGCCATCAACATCAACGAAACCGTCGGGGAGCGCATCTTCTTCGTGACAGGCATCTCCACGCCGGGCATGCAGCCCGGGTGGGCGCAGTTTGTGGACATGGTGGGCCACTATGCGGTTCCAACGATCGCCATCACCCTGGTCGGCTGGGGTTCGTACCAGATCGCGCAGCGCCAGTACCTGCTGGATAACGTCAATGCGGACTTCGTCCGCACGGCGCGCGCCAAGGGGCTGACGCGGAACCAGGCCATTACCCGGCACGCGCTTCGGGTTTCGTTCATCCCGGTCGCTCAAAGCATCGCGTTCACCATCCCGGCCATCTTCGCGGGCGGCTTTTTCGCGGAGAAGATCTTCGCCTGGCCCGGCGTGGGCTCCTGGAGCATTGACGCCATCTCTCTGCAGGACGTCAATGCGGCCACAGCCACCCTCGCCTACGGCTCGGTTATCTTCGCCGTGGGCGCCATTCTCGCCGACTTCGCCACCACGCTTGTGGACCCGAGAGTGAGGGTGCAGTAGCCATGACCAACCTCAATGCCATTGATCCGGCGGCGGTCGCGCAGGACGCGCATCTCGAAAGCGCTGATGTGGTGATTGCCAAGTCCACCATCATTTTCCGCCGTTTTATGCGGAACAAGACGGCCGTCGCCGGGCTGGCTATCTTCCTGGGCCTGACCCTCTTCTCCTTCGTGGGCGGGTTCTTTACTCCTTGGGACAAGGAGACCCTCGACCCCTTCAACATCGGCATGCCGCCGTCCGCTGACCACTTCCTGGGCACTTCGCAGGCCGGCATCGACCTCTACGCCATGACTGTAGAAGGCACCAGGATCTCCATCCTGATCGGCCTGATTGTGGGCCTCGTGTCCGTCCTGGTCGCCGCGGTCTACGGCTGCACCATGGCCTATTTCGGCGGAAAAGTGGACAAGGTGATGCTCTTCGTCCTGGAGGCGCTCATCATGATCCCCGCCCTGCTGGTGGTGGCGGTGGCCACCAGCGGCGGAGGGGACGGCCTGAAGAAGAACCTCCCCAGCTGGCTCCTGCTGATCATCGTGCTCCTGGTGTTCAGCTGGATGGGGACCGCGCGGCTTATCCGCTCGATGTCCATGTCGCTGATGCAGCGCGATTTCGTCAAAGCGGCCCAGTACATGGGCGTCCCGCCGCGGCGTATCGTGTGGCGGCACCTGGTCCCCAACATCGGATCGCTGCTGGTCCTGGACATAACCCGCGGCGTCACCGGGGCCATCCTGGCCGAAGTGGCTTTCTCCTTCATCGGCATCGGCATCAAGGTGCCGGATGTGAGCCTCGGCGTGCTGATTGGCGGCGCCACGTCCCAGGTCCAGACCTTCCCCTGGATGTTCTGGGTCCCGCTCACCGTGATGTTCCTGCTCACGGGGTCCCTGGCCATGATGAACGATGGCCTGCGTGACGCTTTTGACCCGAGCTCCAGCTCGGTTGGCCGGGCCAAGAAGAACAGCGCAGAGAAGAAGAGCAAATGAGCACCTTCCTTGAGCCGGCTGACCCGGCCCCCACCGCCGCCGAGCGGCTCCACATCGCCGGCCTCCACTCGCCGTCGGACGCTGTCCTGTCCGTCCGGGACCTGAACGTCAGCTTCAACTCCGAAAACGGGGCTGTGCATGCCGTTCGGGGCGTCAACTTCGACCTGATGCCCGGAAGAACCCTGGGAATCGTGGGGGAGTCCGGGTCCGGCAAATCGGTGACATCGCTGGCCATCATGGGCTTGCTGCCTACCACTGCCGAGATTTCCGGCTCGGTCAGGCTCAAGGGCAAGGAACTGCTGGGCCTGAGCGACAAAGCCATGTGTGCCTACCGCGGCAACGACATCGCCATGGTGTTCCAGGACCCGCTGTCCTCCCTCACTCCGGTGTACACGGTGGGAACCCAGATCACCGAGGCCCTCACCATCCACAATCCGGGCATGAGCAAGGCGGCGAAGGAAACCCGCGCCGTCGAACTCCTGGCGATGGTGGGCATTCCCAGCCCCCGGAACAGGCTCCGGGCCTTTCCGCACGAGTTCTCCGGTGGCATGCGCCAGCGCGTGATGATCGCCATCGCCATCGCCAACAACCCGCGCGTACTGATCGCGGATGAGCCGACGACGGCCCTGGACGTCACCATCCAGGCCCAGGTGCTTGAGGTGCTGCATAAGGCGCAGGAGGAAACGGGTGCCGCCGTGGTGATGATCACGCACGATCTGGGCGTGGTGGCGGGCATCGCCGACGACATCATGGTGATGTACGCCGGTAAGCCGGTGGAAACCGGCAGCGTGGATGACATCTACTACGATCCCCGGATGCCCTACACCATGGGCCTGCTCGGGGCGGTCCCACGCGTGGACGTCGCGGAGAAATCCTCGCTGATCCCCATCGATGGCATCCCGCCGAACCTCCTCCACACCCCCACCGGCTGCTCCTTCGCGCCGCGGTGCCCGCTGGTGACCGACGCCTGCCTGCACGGCGAGCCTTCCTTGAGCCCGGTTCCGGGAGCTGGCTACCACCAGGCGGCCTGCATCAAATCCGGCTCCCTCGGCGAGGACGTGGATGTCCACGACATCTTTTCCGCCCCGCCGGTCCCTGCCTCCCGCTTTGACCTCATCCCCCGCGCGGAACGCTCAACAGTGCTGGAACTCAAGGATGTCCGCAAGCACTTTCCGCTGACCAAGGGCGCCCTGCTCAAGCGGCGCATCGGCACCGTGAAGGCCGTGGACGGCCTGAGCTTCGACATCCGCGAAGGCGAATGCTTCTCCATCGTGGGTGAGTCCGGGTCGGGCAAAACCACCACCCTGCTGGAAATTATGGAGTTCCATAAGGACCAGGACGGCGAGGTGATCATCGGCGGCATCAGCAACAAGCAGGCCGCCGACGCCAAGACCAAAAGCGCCATGCGCAGGGAAATGCAGATGGTTTTCCAGGATCCCACCGGCGCCCTCGACCCCCGCTTCACCGTCTACGAAGTCCTGGCCGAGCCGCTGCAGAACGCTGGACTCAGCAAGCCGGACATCAAAAAACGCATCATGGAACTCATGAAACTGGTGGGCCTGCAGCCGGACCACGTCAACCGGTTCCCCAACCAGTTCTCCGGCGGCCAGCGGCAGCGCGTCGGCATAGCCCGGGCCCTGGCCGTGAACCCCAAACTGGTGGTCCTGGACGAGCCGGTGTCCGCGCTGGACGTCTCGGTCCAGGCCGGCGTCATCAACCTCCTGGACAAGCTCCGCGCCGAGCTGGGGCTCAGCTACCTGATGGTGGCCCACGATCTCTCCGTGGTCCGCCACATCTCCAACCGGGTGGCTGTCATGTACCTGGGCAAGATCGTCGAGATCGGTGAGGTTGACCGGGTCTTCGATAACCCCCGCCACCCGTATACCCGCGCACTGCTGTCCGCGATCCCTGTCCCCGACCCGCAGTTCGAGCGCACCCGGGAGCGGATCATCCTCCAGGGGGATCTGCCGTCCCCGTTGGATGCGCCGAAGGGCTGCAATTTCGCCACGCGCTGCCCCGTCTTCGCGGCGCTTCCGGCTGCGAAGCAGGAGCAGTGCCTGACTCTGGAGCCGCCCCTGGAACCCGTGCAGCCTTCGGGGGCGGTGCAGGTTTTGAGGGCTGGTCCGGTGCCCGCGCCGGACCAGCAGTTCGCCTGCTTCTTCCCGGACGGCGAACTGGACGAGCACATGCTCGTGGTCCACGAAACAGTGGAACCCCATGCACCCTAAATTTTTTCGACCCATCACAAGCATCACCCGCACCTATGAAGGGAAAACCATGAGGAATCTGACCAAGATCGGCGGCGCAGCGGCCATTGCCGCAGCCTTGACGCTGACGGCCTGCGGCGGTGGAGGAACACCCACCGGACCGGAAACCGCTCAGGGGCAGGGGACAGGCAGCGACCTCTCCAAGCTCATCAGCATCAACGAGAAGCCCGCCGCTGATCTTGAGCCCGGCGGCAAGGTCACCTTGCCCCTCGGCAACATCGGGCCCGACTTCAACGGGTTCTCCAACAACGGTAACAGCGCGGACAACTCCGCCCTGCAGATCCCCATGAACCCGGCGGCTGTGAACAGCGGAGGCATTGGCGGCTGCTGGAAGGTTGACTTCGTCGGCAAGGCAACACCGAACAAGGACTTCTGCGAGTCCGTGGAGAGCAAGGTGGTGGACGGCAAGCAGACCGTCACCATCAAGGTCAATGACAAGGCCACGTACAACGACGGCACACCGATCGACGTCAAGGCCTTCCAGAACACTTGGAACATCCTCAAGAGCCCGGATGCCGGCTACGACATCGTGAGCTCCGGAGCCTACGAATTCGTTGAGTCGGTTGAGGCCGGCAGCAGCGACAAGGAAGTCATCGTCAAGACCACCCAGCCGGTCTACCCGCTGGATGCCCTCTTCTTCGGCCTGATCCACCCTGCTGTGAACACGCCTGAACTCTTCAACGAAGGCTTCAACGGTGAATTGCACCCCGAGTGGATGGCCGGACCGTTCAAGCTGGACCAGTACGACACCGCAGCCAAGACGGTAACGCTGGTTCCCAACGACAAGTGGTGGGGTACCAAGCCGGTCCTGGCAAACGTCGTCTTCCGCCAGCTGGAGACCAGCGCACAGATCGCCGCTTTTAAGAACGGCGAGATCGACGCCATGTCAGCCAACACCATCTCCCTCTACAAGCAACTGGAGGGTACCAAGGACTCCGAGGTCCGCCGCGGTCAGCGACTCTTCGCCGGCGGCATGAACATCAATGCCAAGAAGATCACTGACGTTGCCGTCCGGAAAGCCATGTTTGCCGCCGTCGACCGCGACGCCCTGCGCAAGGTCCGCTTCAACGGGCTGAACTGGGAGGAGCCCAGCTCCGGTTCCATGATGTTGCTGCCGTTCTCCGAGTACTACCAGGACAACTACCCCGTAAAGGAGACCGGTCCGGATGCAGCCAAGAAGGTACTGACCGATGCCGGCTACAAGGCCAACGCCGCCGGCGTCATGGAGAAAGACGGAATGCCCGCTGCCTTCAAGATCAGCAACTTCGGCGACGATCCCACCACCCTCGCCTTCACCCAGACACTCCAGAAGCAGCTGCAGGCAGGCGGCATGGACGTCGGAATCGACCAGCGCGCCTCTGCCGACTTTGGCAAGGTCATGGGCGCCCGCGATTTCGATGTTAGCGTTTCCGGCTACACGGTGGGCCCGGACGCCACGGACGCCGTCAAGCAGTACTACGACTCCAAGACCGACCTGAACGGCCTGGGCGATGCCGAACTGGACAAGAAGATCGCCGATCTCGCCTCCATCGAGGACAACGCCGAGCGCAACAAGGCGGCCATGGACGTAGAAAAGGAACACATGTCCAAGTACTTCTCCATGGGAGTTGTGATGAACGGCCCGCAGATCTCCTTCGTCCGCACCGGCCTGGCCAACTACGGCCCGTCCCTCTTCCAGAGCCTCTCCCAGGTTCCGGACTGGTCCACCCTGGGCTGGATCAAGAAGTAACATTTCCTGACTGAACCAGCACCATACGGCGGAGGCCGGCACAACCCGCACACGGGAACTGCCGGCCTTCGTCGTATTGCGATATCCGCGGCGGTGTGGCGGTAACTTTGCTCTATGACCTGGACTGAACCCGAACGCCGTATCCGCACCGCCGTCGTCGGCTATGGCCTGTCCGGCAGCGTTTTCCACGCGCCGCTCATCGCGGCAGATCCACGCTACTCGCTGGACGTTATCGCCACGTCCGACGCCGGGAGGCAGGCTGCCGCGACGCAGCGGTACCCGGGCGTCAAAACAGTGCCCGACGGCGACGCGGTGCTTGCGCTGGCCGGTGACCTTGACCTTGTGGTGCTGGGGACCCCGCCAGCCACTCACTTTCCGTTGGCAAAGGCTGCGATGGAGGCTGGGCTGGATGTTGTGGTGGACAAGCCTTTCGCCGTCAGCAGTGCCGAGGGGCTGGAGCTGATCGCCGTCGCGCAGCGGCTGGGCCGCGTGCTCACTGTCTTCCAGAACCGGCGTTGGGACGGCGATTTTTTGACCGCGCAGAAGTTGCTGGCCAGCGAAGCGCTGGGGAGCGTGACCCGCTTTGAATCCAGCTTTGAACGCTGGTCCCCGGACATCTCGAAGGCCTGGAAAGCCAGCGCCACGGCAGCCGATGGCGGCGGCGTGCTGTTCGATCTCGGCACGCACCTTATCGATCAGGCGCTTTTGCTTTTCGGTCCAGCTGCCGTGGCCTACGCGGAACTGCAGGCGCGGCGTCCGCACGAGAAGGTGGACGATGACGTCTTCCTGATGCTCAACCACGAGTCCGGGGTGACCAGCCACCTGAGCATGAACATGCTCTGCGCCCAGCAGGGTCCGCGGTTCCGCATTCTCGGATCCGCTGGCGGGTTCACCAAGCACGGGATCGATCCGCAGGAACCGTACATTGTTGCCGGCGGCGGCCCGCTGGACCCCGAATACGGGGTTGAGGCACCGGAATGGGCAGGGCTCTTTGGCCGTGACGGCCACCTCAATCCACTGCACACCGAACGAGGCGCCTACCCCGAGTTCTACCGGCTGCTGGCAGCCAAGATCGACGACGGCGGTGCCTCCTCCAACCTGCCCCTCCCGGTAGACCCGGCAGACGCCGTCGAGGTCCTAAAAATAATAGAAAAGGCAAGGGAAATGGCTGCTGCCAGGAATTAACCACAAACGCTGGACGAACCTAGGACTACGCCGAAACCAGTTCGTGCCAGTCCGCTACGAGGGGCAGGTTGTGTGCCTCGGAGACGGAGTGGTGTGCCACGTGGCCGCCGGCGATGTTGAGGCCGGCGGCGAGGGACGGGTCGCGGTCGAATGCGGCCTTGACGCCCAGGTTGGCCAGGGCCACGGCGTAGCGCAGGGTGACGTTGGTCAGCGCGTAGGTGGAGGTGTTCGGGACGGCGCCCGGCATGTTGGCAACGCAGTAGAAGATCGTGTTGTGGACCTTGTACGTCGGTTCCTGGTGTGTGGTGGGGTGCGTGTCCTCGAAGCAGCCGCCCTGGTCCACGGCGATGTCCACCAGGACGGAGCCGGGCTTCATCCGGGCCACGAGTTCGTTGGTGACGAGCTTGGGGGCCTTGGCGCCGGGGATCAGGACGGAGCCGATCACCAGGTCCGCGTCCACCACTGACTTTTCGATCTCGTACTTGTTGGAGGCCACGGTCTTGAGCCGGCCCTGGTACTGGGCATCGAGTTCGCGCAGGCGGTTGATGTTGATGTCCAGGATGGTGACGTCGGCGCCCAGGCCCAGGGCCATCGCGGCGGCGTTGGTGCCTGCCACACCGGCGCCAAGGACAACCACCTTCGCCGGGCGGACACCCGGCACGCCGCCCAGCAGGACGCCTTTGCCGCCGGCCGGAGCCATCAGCGAGGTGGCGCCCACCTGCACGGACAGTCGCCCGGCAACCTCGGACATGGGGGCCAGCAACGGCAGCGTGCGGCCTTCCTGCACGGTCTCGTAGGCGATCGCGGTGACGCCGGAGTTGATGAGTTCCTGCGTGAGTTCCGGCTCGGCGGCGAGGTGGAGGTACGTGAAGAGGATCAGGCCCTTACGGAAGCGGTGGTACTCGGCCTTGATGGGTTCCTTGACCTTCATGACCATGTCGGCCCGGCCCCAGACGTCATCTGCCTCTGCCACGATCTCGGCGCCTGCGATCGCGTATTCCTCATCCGTGATCCCTGAGCCCAGGCCTGCGCCGCGCTCCACCAGGACCGTGTGGCCGTGGGTGCGGAACTCGTGAACGCCAGCAGCGGTGATGGCGACGCGGAATTCGTTGTTCTTGATCTCTTTGGGGACACCGATGATCATTTGTGGCTCCATATTCTCAGACCGGTTAGGCCCGAAATTGCGGGGGAAGTTGTGATTCCAGAATAAATCCGGTTGTGACCCAACTGACAGGAAAGCAAGCCGGAGTGCATCCAAGCCCCGCGTCAGGGCGGGATTTTTTGGTTTCACGGCTCGACATATGTACAGCGTGAGGGCGTCAGGTGTCGCCTGCTGTCCGTTCGCCGGGATGCTGGCCGGAGCAGTAGTGTTACCCCATGCAGCAGGACGTGGAACAACTCGTTGAGCAGGTGGCGCAGAAGCTAGGGCGGGGACTGTCCCTGGAGGACCTCGATGGACTGCTGCTCGCTTACAGCTCCAACCAGTCCCATGCGGACCGGGTCCGGGTGAACTTCCTGTTGAGCAAGCGCGTCCCGGCCGATGTCAGCGCCTGGCAGCTTTCCCACGGCATCGCCACGGCGGTCCGCCCGGTAGCGATTCCCGCCAACCAGGAGCTGGGGATGCTGGGCCGGGTGTGTGTTCCCTTGATGGTGCGCGGATTCCGTGTCGGCTACCTGTGGGTGCAGCAGGACTCGGCAGAGGAAAATCCGACGGCGATCCTCTCCCAGTTGCCGGACGTGGCACCGGAGGTGGAGCGGCTCTCCGGCCTGCTGCTGGAGTCCAACACGGCCGAGTCCGAGTTCAGGAGGGGCCGCGAACGCGAGTTCCTGGCAGCCTGTTCAGGCGATGCCAACGCGGTGGCTGCCGTGGCGGGGTGGAAGGAAATCCAGGGCAAGGGGCCGTGGCAGATGGTCACAGTGC
The DNA here is from genome assembly GCF_014217545.1 of Pseudarthrobacter sp. NBSH8. NCBI lineage: Bacteria > Bacillati > Actinomycetota > Actinomycetes > Micrococcales > Micrococcaceae > Pseudarthrobacter > Pseudarthrobacter sp. NBSH8. The sequence continues at coordinate 3,926,314 of NZ_CP043178.1, read as the reverse complement.
TCGATGCCGATGGCTGGGCCGGCGGCCCGGACCCCATAGCCTCCATGCTGATCCACCGGTCGGCGGCGCTGCAGGCGACGGTTGGAGTGGACGTTGCGCTGTTCAGCGCCGGCACGGAAACGCACTCGGTGGTGCTGTTCCGTGAGTCGGTGGGCCGGGCCAACCATGCCCAGGTACTGGTCCACTACCAGCTGGAGCTGGCCAAGCGTTCAGGCCGGCCGGTGCACCGCATAATCCTTGGCATCAGCGAGGGTTTCGCGAAGCCGCGGGAGCTTGCCGAGGCGTACGGGCAGTCCCGGCTGGCGGCGCAGGCGGCAGCCGTGGACCCTCAGCTCGGCGAACTGGTGGACTGCCGTGCCACCGGGGTGTACCAGCTGCTGGCATCGGCGGGCGGGGGAGCCGGCGCCTGGGCTGACTCCGGGTCCGTTTATGTGCGGATGCTGGAGGACCACGACCGCAACGATGAGCTTCTCCCCGTTCTGGAGCTCATCTATGACAACGACGGTTCGGTCCAGGACGTGGCCACCAAACTCCACCTGCACCGCAGCAGCATCTACAACCGGCTGGGCCGCATCCGGCAGCTCCTGGGTGTGGACCCGCTGAGGGGGATGTCCCGGCTGGAACTCCATGCGGCACTGAAAATGCGGCGCTGGGCGTCGCGCCCGCGGATCTAACGCGCGGAGGCGGCCACCCCGGAGGCAGCCCACTCCGGATCCAGCCCTGAGCTAGGCCTGCGCCGGCTTCTCCTGCTGATCCAGCTTCTTCTGCCGGTCCAGCCAGGCCATGATGGCCGCGAGCCTGATCCGCCGGTGTGTGCCGCGGTATTCCACAGGAATCTCGCCGCGATCGGTCATGTTGCGCAGGTACGTGTGGGAAATCCCGGCGAGTTCGGCGGCTTGGGAGGTGGTGAGCATTTCCTCCACACTGCTGACGGTCACCGCTTCGCCGCGGCTGAACCGGCTGAGGATGTCTACGACGGCGTCCCTCGCCTGGGGCGTCAGCCGGTGGACGGTTCCGTCCACAAAAACCGTGATGTCGTTGCCGCCCGCCAGGGCCCGTTGAAGTTTCCCTGCGTCCTCGGGCGGAAGCGCAGCAGTCATTCTCGGAGCTATCAGTGCCATGCCAGAAGCCTAACCCGCGCGCTTCCGGGCGGCGGCTGTAAGCTCGCGGGGTGAGGCTCAGTGATGGCGAGGACATTGAATCCGGCGGGCTGACGGGCAGGCTGTACCGCTCCGTGGCGCCAGTAGGCGATGTGCCGCGACCGACGTATGTCCTGCTCCACGGGATCGGCGTTTCCCACCGCTACTTCGCGCGGCTGCACCGGGAGCTGGCTCTCGCAGCTGATGTCTACTCCTTCGATCTCCCAGGGTTTGGCGACGCGCCCAAGCCCCGGCGCCAGGTGCCGGTGGGTGAGTATGCGGCTTTCGTGCGGGCAGCGCTTGCTGAAGCGGGGGTGACGTCCTGCGTAGTGATCGGGCATTCCATGGGAACCCAGCATGCCGTCGAACTCGCCCTCCAGGAGCCGGAACTCGTGGCCGGCGTAGTTCTGATGGGCCCGGTGGTGGACCCCCGCCGAAAGTCAGTTGCGCGGCAGGCGCTGGCGCTGACCCGCGACGCCATGTTCAGCGAGAGCCCGTCCGCGAATGCCATCGTTTTGGCGGACTATTTCCGGGCCGGCCCGCGCTGGTACTTCACCGAGCTGCCCGTGATGATGCAGTACCCCCTTGAGGCCAGGATCCGCGGAGTCAGCCAGCCGCTGCTTGTGCTTCGCGGCAGCCAAGACCCGGTGGCCGGGCGTGACTGGTGCGAGAGGCTGGCCGCCCAGGCCCACCAGGGCAGTGCGGCGGAGATCCCCGGCCATGGCCACGTTTTCCAACACACTGCCACGGGGCTGGTCGCCGCCGCGATCACCGGGTGGGTCCCTATTCGGCGTCGAGGTCCGTTTCCAGGAGCTTGACCAGCGAATCCAGTGCCTCGTCCGCGCCGTCACCTTCAGCCCGGAGCACCACGACGTCGCCCTTGGCGGCGCCCAGAGTCATCAGCGACAGGATGCTCGAAGCGTCCAGTGCCTCGTCCTCAGGGTCGCCCTGCATGGCGATGGTGACTTCCACTCCCACGTTTCCGGCGGCTTCCGCAAACAGCGCAGCGGGGCGCGCGTGCAGGCCGGAGCGGCTGGCGATGGTGGCGATGCGTTCGGGCATTGTTCCTCCTGGTGGGTGCTTCGTGGTGGTTGGCTGTCTGGAGCGGCAGGCGCTCAGAGGCCGAGCTCTTCGAGGACGGGCAGTTTTTCCCGTACCCAGGCCTTGGCTTCGGTGGCGCTGGGCGCGGAGAGAGCCAGCTTGGCCAGCTGCTGCGCCTCTGCCAGCGTGACGGTCTTCAGTACCGCGGCCACAGCGGCCAGGGACCGCGCGGTCATGGACAGCGTGGTGACGCCCAGCCCCGTAAGTACGACGGCGAGGGCCGGGTCAGCGGCCGCCTCACCGCATACGCCCACGGGCTTGCTGTGGCCTTCCGCCCGGGAGCCTTCCACTGTCAATCCCACCAAACGCAGCACGGCCGGCTGCCAGGGCGTGTTGAGGTTGGCCAGGGGGCCCAGCTGACGGTCGGCCGCCATGGCGTACTGGGTGAGGTCGTTGGTGCCCAGGCTTGCGAAGCCCACCTCGCGCAGGATGGCCTCGGCGGTGAGCGCGGCGGAGGGGACTTCCACCATCACGCCGGGCGTCTTGATGCCGGCGTCGGCGCACATTGAGGCGAAGCGGGCCGCCTCTTCCGCCGTCGAGATCATTGGGGCCATGACCCACACGTCCGCTTCGGACTGCTTCTCGGCCAAGGCGATCGCTTCCAGCTGGCGGTCCAGCACACCCGGTGTGGTGAAGTCCGTGCGGTAGCCGCGGACGCCCAGGGCCGGGTTGGGCTCCGTGGAGTCGGTCAGGAATGGAAGCGGCTTGTCGGCGCCGGCGTCGAGCGTTCGCAGAACCACTTTCTTTCCTGGGAACGCATCAAAAACGCTTTTGTAGGCGGCGGCCTGTTCCTCAACGCTGGGCTCGGAGTCCCGTTCGAGGAAGCAGAATTCGGTGCGGAAAAGGCCCACGCCCTGGGCGCCCAGCTTGGCGGCAGCCTCGGCGTCCTTGCCGCCGCCAACGTTGGCGAGCAGCGGCACCAGGTGGCCGTCCGCCGTCGTGCCCGTGCCGCTGAACTCGGCCAGCAGGGAAGCCGTGGCCGCCCATGCTTCCGCTGCGGCACGCAGTGATTCGTCGGGTTCAGCCGTAATGGTGCCGGCCGCGCCGTCCACATAGACGTCCGTGCCGTCCGGGAGTTCGTCCACGCCTATGGCTGCCACCACGGCTGGCAGGCCAAGGGAGCGGGCGATGATAGCGGTGTGGGACTGGGGGCCGCCGCCCGCTGTAACGAGTGCCAGCACTTTGTTCGGGTCCAGGGTGGCGGTGTCCGCCGGTGCGAGGTCTTCGGCGACGAGGATGAATGGCGTGCTGGAGGTAGGGATGCCGGGCGCGGGCACCCCGCGCAGCTCGGCGACGATCCGTGCGCGCACATCCAGGACGTCGGTGGCGCGTTCGGCCATGTAACCGCCCAGGTTGTGAAGCATTTCAGCAACGGACGAACCGGATTCCCAGATGGCGCGCTCGCTCGAGAGGCCGCGGGCAACGAGCTTGGCCGCACCCTTTATCAGCATGGTGTCCTTGGCCATCAGTGCCGTGGCTTCCAGGACGGCTTTGCCGTCTCCGGATGCGTGCGCGGCCCGGGCCTTAAGTTCGTCGTGGACGGCCTGCGAGGCTGCCTTGAGCGCGGCGGTGGCTTCCTCGGCGGACGTACCGCCGGCCAGCTGCTCGCCTGCGGGGGGTTCGCTGATCGGTTTGGGCATCTGCCGGATGGTCCCGATGATGCGGCCGGGGCTGACGCCAACTCCTGGGAAGTTCTGCACTGAAGGTCCTCATTCTCTGCCGGTAGCCAGGCCCGCCTAGGTTCTCCCGGCGCCATGCCGGGGCCGCCGCGACCACTATGTGCGAGGGCGGAAACGTGCCTGAAAAAATTATATGTGATTCAGTTCATATAGCAATGCTATAGGTGATAGGGTAGCGGCTATGAGTTTGGATGGCCAGCTTCCCCCCAAAATGCGGCTGCTGCATGCAGCCGCCGAGTTGCTTTCAAAATCCGCCGGAGCATCCGTGTCCACCCGCCAGATCACGCAGCTGGCAGGGGTAACGGCGCCCACCCTGTACCACCACTTCGGTGACAAGGAAGGTCTTTTCGACGCCGTCGTCACCGCAGGTTTTGAGGAATATGTCGCGGGCGAAAGAGACTTCGCCCCGTCCGGAAATCCGTTGGAGGATATCCGGAGGATGTGGGACAACCACGTTCAGTTCGGACTTAAGCAGCCGGAACTGTACCTGGTGATGTTCGGCAATATCCGCCCCGAAAGCCGCCCCGCCATCGTCGCCGATGCCGAGGCGCTGATGGAGGAGATGCTGAACAAGGCTGCGGCAGTGGGCCAGCTGAATGTCCAGCCACGGGAAGCGGCCAGGTCTATCCTGGCCGCCAATGTGGGTGTGACGCTCATGCTGATTGCGGAGCCCGCCGCCGAACGTAACCTCGAACTGTCCACCATGACCCGGGACGCCATGATCTTTGCGGTGTCCGCGGCACAAGCCGAAGGGGCGGCCACGGAAGACTCCGCAAGGTCCTCTGTGGTGGTGGCAGCGATTGCCCTGAATGCCGCGCTTCAGGCATCGCACTCCGACCAGCTCTCCAGCTCGGAACTCAAACTTTTCCTCGAATGGCTTCACCGAATCTCCACCAGCACGTCGTCGTAAGTATCGGATCCATCCTGCATAGCCGCAGGAATGACGGTTAGGAAAGCACATGGCAACACAGACAGTTGCAAAACCCCGCACCAGCCTGCGGGTCGGCGTCCAGAAGTTCGGGACGTTCCTGTCCGGAATGATCATGCCCAACATCGGCGCGTTCATCGCCTGGGGCCTTATTACCGCCCTCTTCATTGAGAAGGGCTGGATTCCCGTGCCTGCCCTTGGCGGTTTCGGCACCAATGCCGAGGGAGTTCCCTATGTAGGCCTGGTTGGTCCCATGATCACCTACCTGCTGCCGCTCCTGATCGGCTACACCGGCGGCAAAATGGTCTATGACGTCCGCGGCGGCGTGGTGGGCGCCATCGGTACCATGGGCGTCATTGTGGGCGCCGGCATCCCGATGTTCATCGGCGCCATGATCATGGGTCCCCTCGGCGGCTGGACGATGAAGAAGATCGACCTCCTGTGGGAGGGCAAGATCCGCCCGGGCTTCGAAATGCTCGTGAACAACTTCTCCGCCGGTATCTGGGGCGCGCTGCTGGCGATGCTGGGCTTCTACGGCATCTCGCCGCTGGTCCAGGCTTTCAGCACCGGGGCCGGGAACGTGGTCCAGTTCCTGGTCAACAACGGCCTCCTGCCGCTTACCAGCATTTTCATTGAACCTGCCAAGGTGCTGTTCCTGAACAACGCCATCAACCACGGCGTGCTGACTCCGCTGGGCATCCAGCAATCACTTGAACAGGGCAAGTCCATCCTCTTCCTGCTCGAGGCGAACCCCGGCCCGGGCCTCGGCATCCTGCTGGCGTACATGTTCTTCGGCCGCGGCCTCGCCAAGGGCTCCGCCCCCGGTGCCGCCATCATCCACTTCTTCGGCGGCATCCACGAAATCTACTTCCCGTACGTCCTGATGCGCCCGCTGCTGATCCTGGCCGCGATCGCCGGCGGCATGACGGGTATTGCCACCTTGGCCGTCACCGGCTCCGGGCTGGTAGCGCCGGCTGCGCCTGGCTCGATCATCGCAGTGCTCGCCCAGACCTCCCGTGACAGCTACGTCGGAGTGATCCTCGCGGTTCTGCTTGCTACCGCGGCGTCCTTCCTGGTGGCCTCGGTGATCCTGAAGACCACCAAGCACAGCGACGAGACGGACCTGACCGACGCTACATCCAAGATGGAAGCCATGAAGGGCAAAAAGAGCTCCATCTCCTCGGCCCTGACCGGCGCTGGTTCAGGTGTGGGCACGGCCGTCCTGGCCGGCCCCATCAAGAACATCGTGTTCGCATGCGACGCCGGTATGGGCTCCAGTGCCATGGGAGCATCGGTGCTGCGGAACAAGATCAAGGCGGCCGGGTTCCCGGACGTCAAGGTCACCAACGCCGCTATCGCCAGCCTCAGCGACACCTACGACGTTGTGATCACCCACCAGGATTTGACCGAACGCGCCAAGCCCGTCACCTCCAGTGCCGCGCACTTCTCCGTGGATAACTTCATGAACAGCCCGCGGTACGACGAGATTGTGGAGCTGGTCAAGGAGCACAACACCGAAGGCGGAACGCCCGACGCCGGTGCTGCTGCCGGCGCCCCGGGTGCTGCCGGCCACGGCGCCCACGTCGCCAATGCCCCGTTGGATGCGGAACCCGCCGAGGCTGCGGAGACGGCGCTGCCGTCGGACATCCTCATGGCCGACAGCGTCATCCTCAACGGCACCGCCACCACCCGCGATGCCGCCATCGACGAAGCCGGCCAGCTCCTCCTGGCCCGAGGCGCCGTGGACGAGGGGTACCTCGCCGCCATGCACGAACGCGAGGAATCCGTATCCACCTACATGGGGAGCTTCCTGGCTATCCCGCATGGCACCAATGCCGCCAAGGACCACATCCTGAAGTCAGCGGTGTCAGTCATCCGCTACCCGAACGGCATCGACTGGGACGGCAAGCAGGTCAAGTTCGTGGTTGGCGTGGCGGGCATCAACAACGAACACCTCCACATCCTGTCCTCCATCGCCAAGGTCTTCACCAACAAGGCGCAGGTGGCCCAGCTGGAAGCAGCCACGTCCGTTGAGGAAGTCCTGGAGCTGTTCGGAAAGGTGAACGCATAGTGAAGGCAGTACATTTCGGAGCCGGGAACATCGGCCGCGGCTTTGTGGGTCTGCTGCTGCATCAGGCCGGTTATGAGGTGGTGTTCGCGGATGTCGCGGACGCGCTCATCGACCAGCTGGCGGCCGCCGACAGTTACAACGTCCACGAGGTGGGGGAGAACCCAACCCTCCGGACGGTGGACAACTTCCGCGCGCTCAACTCCGGCACGCAGGAAGCGGAGCTGGTACGGGAGATCGCCACGGCGGACATCGTCACCACCGCCGTGGGGCCACACATCCTGAAGTTCGTGGCGCCCGCCATCACCAAGGGCATCGCGGTGCGGGCTGCCGGGCTGGCGCCGCTGCAGGTCATGGCCTGCGAGAACGCCATCAACGCCACGGACATCCTGCGGGCCGATGTCGGCGCGCTCTGGGACGACGCCGCAGGCTCCCTGGACGACGCCGCGGTGTTTGCGAACACCGCGGTTGACCGGATCGTGCCCAACCAGGCGCCGGGCCAGGGCCTGGACGTCACCGTGGAGACGTTCTACGAGTGGGTCATCGACCGGACGGCATTTGGCGATGCTGCGCCGGTCATCCCGGGTGCGACGTTTGTGGACGAGCTTTCGCCCTACATCGAGCGGAAGCTCTTCACCGTGAACACCGGCCACGCCTCCGCCGCGTACTTCGGGTTCGAGGCAGGCCTGGAGAAACTTTCCGATGCCATGGCCGATCAGGACGTCGCGGAAGATGTCCGCGCGGTCCTGGCGGAAACCAAGCAGCTTCTCGTGGCCAAGCACGGCTTCAACAATGACGAGCAGGAAGCCTATGTCCAGAAGATCCTGGTCCGGTTCTCCAACCCGCACCTGCCGGACACGGTGAACCGGGTGGGGCGCGCCCCGATGCGGAAGCTCAGCCGGCATGAACGGTTCATCGGCCCCGCAGCCGAACTCGCCGAACGGGGGATCGTGCCCGAGGCGCTCCTGGGTGCCATTGCTGCGGCCCTGCGCTTCACCGACCCCGCCGACGCCGAGGCCACCGAGCTTGCGCAGATACTGGCGTCCTCATCGCCGGCAGACGCCACGGCCAGGATCACGGGGCTCGCTCCGGAGCACCCGCTGTTCGCGGCAGTGTCCGTGCTGGTGGAAGAACGCCAGGCAGAAGGGGCCAAGGCGCCCGCCTAAACGCTCTCTCACTTCCTGCGGGTTTTTCCGAAACCCTCTCGCAATCACGACGCCGGCACTCACCTGAGTGCCGGCGTCGTGCATTACCTGTTTTGGTGACCCGCGCGCATCAGGAGTCCGTCTTCGTCGTCAGGGCAAGCACACCGTCCAGATAGCGCATGACCAGTGAGGCGGCTATCAAGGCGGCGGAAAACGGCAGGAAAAACAGCGTCACCAGCTGGAAGACTATTTGCAGGACCATGCTTAGCGCCTGTGAGTAGGCCGGCCCGAACAGCAGGGTCTGCATGATCTGCGGTGCAAGGATGATCGAGACGGCGCCGACGGCGCCCACAATAATTCCTGTCCGCAGAGTTATCGCCGGTAAGCGTGAGACCGTGTGCTGATCCATTCCAGACCCTCCCCATATGACTGTTGTTCCGTGTTGGCCAGCCAAGCACGGGCCCGCGTGGATCACAAGGAACGTGGCTGTGGAATGCTGGGGAGATGACCACAAACCCCGGCGCTCTGACCCCCTTGCTGACTGCCGACGTCGACGGCGGGACCTTCCGCCTCAGGCACGCCGTATCCGCGGACCTGCCCGGGATCGTTGCACTGCTGGCCGACGATTCCCTGGGCGCCGTCCGCGAAGGCGGCCACGAAATGGCGCCCTACGAGCGGGCTTTTGAAGCGATCGACGCCGACCCGTGCCACTTGCTCGTGGTGGGGGAGTACGTACCGGTTGGGGCAGCGAACGGCCCCGTGGTAGCCACCTTCCAGCTGAGTTTCCTGCCTGGCATCTCGCGGCAGGGCTCCTGGCGCTCGCAGATTGAGGCGGTCCGCGTGGCGGGCAGCCTTCGTGGCCAGGGCCTGGGAAACCTGATGGTGGGGTGGGCGATTGACGAATCCAGGCGCCGCGGCTGCACGCTGATGCAGCTGACCACCCACAAGACGCGGACGGCCGCCCACCGCTTCTACGGGCGGCTTGGCTTTGATGCCAGCCATGAGGGCATGAAGCTCACTCTCTGACCCCCGGGCGTTATGCCTTCTTTGAACCCTTGGGCACAAACAGCGTCTCGGCCTGTTCCAGGGACATGCCGTTGGTCTCCGGCACCTTGAACATGACAAAGAAGAACGACGCCGCCGCGAACAGCGCGTACATGGCGTAGGTCAGGGGCAGGGACGCAGCGGCCATCACCGGGAAGCTGAGTGTGATGGCAAAGTTGGCCACCCACTGCGCGGCCGCGGCCAGGCCCAGGGCACGGGCACGGATCCGGGACGGGAAGATCTCGCCAAGGAGGACCCAGACCAGTGGGCCCCAGGACGCGCCGAAGCTGACCACAAAGATGTTGGCCGCTACGAGGGCCACCGGACCCCAGACGCCCGGCAGTGAGATCTCTGAGCCTGAGCCAACGGCGGCGGAGAACGCCAGCGCCATGGTGCCCAGTGAAATGGCCATGCCTATGGACCCGGCCAGGAGAATGGGCCGGCGTCCGATCCGGTCCACCAGGGCGATGGCCACCAGCGTGACCAGGATGTTGGTGATGGAGGTTGCCACCGAGATGGTGAGCGAGTCCTTCTCCTGGAAACCGACGGCCTTCCACAGCGTGGTGGAGTAGTAGAAGATCACGTTGATGCCAACGAACTGCTGCAGGACGGAGAGGACGATGCCCACCCAGACCACTGCCTGCAGGCCGAACGTCTTCCCGCGGAGCGAACCCTTCTGACCGGACAGCTTGTCCTCTTCGATGGCGTCCTGGATTTCGCGGATGTGCCTGTCGGTGTCCTCGGACGGGGCGATGGAGTCGAAGACCTTCCGGGCTTCGTCTTCCTTGCCCTGGAACACGAGGAACCGCGGGGATTCCGGGAGCGTGTAGGCGATCCAGCCGTAGACGACGGCGGGAACCGCTGCGGCGAGGAACATCCAGCGCCAGGCTTCCAGGCCCAGCCAGAACGGCTGGTCCGCGCCGCCCGCGGTGGTGGCGAAGAGTGCGTCGGACAGGAGCGCGGCGAAAATACCGGTGGTGATGGCCAGCTGCTGCAGCGATGCCAGCCGGCCACGGACCTGGCGAGGGGAAATCTCGGAAATGTACGCCGGTGCGATCACCGATGCCAGGCCGATGCCCAGGCCGCCCACCAGGCGCCAGAAAATCAGGTCCCAGACGCCGAGGGCGAAGCCGGTTCCGATGGCGCTGACCAGGAACAGCAGCGCGCCGAGCTTCATGGCGGGAATGCGGCCGTAGCGGTCGGCGACCTTGCCGGCGAGGAACGCACCTGCCGCGCAGCCCAGCAGGGCGATGGCCACGGCGAAGCCGGTGACGGCCTCGGAGAGCGCGAACTCAACCTTGATGGCATCCACTGCACCGTTCACCACGGAGGAGTCGAAGCCGAACAGGAAGCCGCCTACCGCGCCCGCGAGGGCCAGCCAGATCACCCGCTGCGGGATCTTGGCGGTTGTCTGCTCCTTGGCGGTGGGCATGCTGCTCCCTGGGTGTGGGGGTCGGGTGGATGCGCGTGCGGACGTCGTCGGCTGCGGTACCGGCTCAGCGGCCGGCGCACACGCGCTACACAGTGTGACACGTCACCGCGCGCCGTTCCACTTGGCGGACTCCTCACGGGAAAGGCACTACGACGACGGCGGGCCGCCCCGCCGTCGTCGTTTTCAGTTCCGGAACAGGGGAGTCAGTGCGCCGGGACGGACTCCTTGGCCACCTTCGGGTCCGTCAGCTTCTTGTTCGGCAGGGCGAAGCTGATCAGGAACGCGATCCCGGTGAGAACGGCCGCGGTGATCATCACGGTGTCGATCGCGTACGCGAAGCCTTCCGTAATGGGCCGCGTGAGCACGCTGTTGGCCGAGTGCAGCCAGCTGGTGTCATTGAGTGATTCGTTCGATGCCCCGTTCTGGAAGAACTCGTAGAGCTTGGCGTTGGCCGGGTCCGCCGCGACGGCCGGGTCGCGCAGCACGGCCTGGTAGTCGGAGCTGGCCACGGCTGACTTCATGGTCTCGGCGATCCGGCTTGCGGCCAGGCTGAACAGCATGGAGATGAACACGGCCGTGCCCACCGCACCGCCCATGGAGCGGAAGAACGCGGCGGAGGACGTGCCCACGCCCATGTCCTTCGGGGGGACGGAGACCTGCATGGCCAGGGTGAGCGGCTGCATGCAGAAACCCAGGCCCATGCCGAAGAACACGGCGATCACGCCGGGAACCCACAATCCCGTGTCCACGCCCAGGGACAGGCCCATGGTCACGGCTGCGGCGGTGAGGATGCCCGTACCCACGATCGGGAAGATCCGGTACGTGCCCGACGCCGAAATGGTGCGGCCCGCCGTGATGGAACCGGTCAGGATGCCCAGGGTGAAGGTGATCATCATCAGGCCGGCTTCGGTGGGTGTGAGCCCCTTGACCAGCTGCAGGTACATGGGCAGCATGGCGATGGCGCCGAACATGCCGATGCCGATGATGAAGTTCAGCAGCGAGGACAGGCCGAAGGTAGCGTTCCTGAAGAGCCGGAGGGGGATCAGGGCGTAGTCCCCGGCGCGCTTTTCAGCCAGCAGGAACCAGATGATGCCCACAGCGCCGAGGCCGTAGCAGAGGAAGGCGTTCAGCGACATAAAGCCCCAGCTGCGGCCTTGTTCCGCCACCAGCAGCAGCGGGACGATGGCGAGCGTGATGGCGGCTGCACCGAAGTAGTCGATCTTCTGCTTCACGTGTTTGGCCGGCAGGTGCAGGAACATAAACACCACTGTTAGGGCTGCCAGGCCAATGGGCAGGTTGATGAAGAACACCCAGCGCCAGCCGTCAAAGCCGAGGATGTTGGCGGACCCTGCGAACGCTCCGCCCACTACGGGGCCGAGCACGGATGAGATGCCGAACACCGACATGAAGTAGCCCTGGTATTTGGCCCGGTCTTTGAGGGACACGATGTCCCCGATGATGGTCAGCGCGAGGGCCAGCAGGCCGCCGGCGCCCAGGCCCTGGACGCCGCGGGCGATGGCCAGTTCCGTCATGGAATGCACTGAACCGGCGTAGAGCGAGCCGGCCAGGAAAATGACGATGGCGATCAGGTACAGCGGACGGCGGCCGAAAATATCGCTCAGCTTGCCGTACAGCGGCGTGCTGACGGTAGAGGTGATGAGGTAGGCGGTGGTGGCCCACGCCTGCAGGGACAGCCCGTCGAGGTCGTTGGCGATGGTGTAGATGGAAGTGGACACAATGGTCTGGTCCAGCGATGCCAGGAACATGCCCAGCATCAGCCCCACCATCACGGTGACGATCTGACGCTGTGTCAGGGTTTCGCCGGCGGCACGCACAGCGGTTGTTTTGGACATGGCTTCTCCAGGAAAGAAAGGGATCACGCTTGATAGTTGCTTTCAGTAACTATATAAGTCCCCGCTTCATTCCCGCTGCCAGATATTTCTTTTCAAGCCCGCCCCACCCCCGCAGCCGGGGGACCCCAATCAGCGCTCCACGAGGATGCCGTCCGGATCGCACCAGACGGTGACGCCGGGACGGAAGGTCACGCCGTCGAGCACTACATCCACGTCAACCTCACCGGCGCCGGCCTTGGCGCTCTTGCGCGGGTTGCTGCCCAGCGCCTTGACGCCAAGATCCAGTTGGGCGATCGCCTCGCGATCGCGAATGGCGCCGTTGATCACGACGCCGGCCCAGCCATTCGCGACGGCGCTCTCGGCGATCATGTCCCCCATCAGTGCGGTGCCCAGCGAACCGCTGCCGTCCACCACCAGCACGGCGCCGTTGCCGGGGGTGGCCAGTGTGGACTTGACCAGGGCGTTGTCCTGGAAGCAGCGGATGGTCCGCACCGGGCCGCTGAAGTGTGAACGGCCGCCGCAGGACTGGAACTGGAGTGATACGGACGCCAGTTCCTCGCCGCGTTCGTCGTACAGGTCCGCGGTATTGACGGGGCTGGTGGTGTTGCCTGCAGCAGATGCGGTCATTGGATCTCCAGGTGTTCAATGTCGTGGCGGACTGCCCGCTGTGCATAGCCGCACAAGGCAGGCGCCGTATAACAAGCGGGGCGATGCAGCCCACGATAGTCTGATTTTCAGAATCACCAACCGTTCCAGGGGGAACCAGCATGAGCCTGTCCGACACACCCGCAGCGCCGGATCCCAGCGCTTCGTCGGTTCCCGGGACCGGCCCGGAAAGCTCGACGGCGGCGCTCGCCGAGCCGACGCAGAAGGTCACCGCGCGCTGGGTGACCGGGCTGGTGCTGGTCAACGTGGGCATTAACGCCGCCTTCTTTGGTCCCATTAACATTTTTATCGGCCAGCAGGCCATCGGCATCGACGAAGCCAACAAGGAAGCCATCCTGTCCCTCGTGACAGGGTGCGGCGCCGCCGTGTCGCTGGTGGCCAATCCGCTGTTCGGTGCATTGTCCGACCGGACGGTCTCAGGCTTCGGCCGGCGTGCGCCCTGGGTCCTGGCGGGCGCCATCCTGGCCACCGCCGCCCTACTTGCGATGTCCGGCGCCACTGCTGTAGCCCTGATGGTCCTGTTCTGGTGCCTGGTCCAGCTGGGCGCCAACGCTGCGTACGCCGCCATCACCGCCGCCGTCCCGGACCGGGTGCCGGTGCAGCAGCGCGGTGGCGTGGGCGGCCTGGCGGCGATGGGCCAGACCGTAGGCATCCTCCTCGGCGCGGTCTTCGGTGCGGTGGTCTCGGGAAACTACATGGTGGGGTACACCATGTGTGCTGCCGCCCTGCTGTTCTCGGTGCTGCCGTACTTGTTCCACCGGAATGACCCGCCACTGCCCAGGGAGCTCCGGCCGCCGTTCTCGTGGGGCAGTTTCCTGCGCGGCTTCTGGATCAGCCCGGCCCGCTACCCGGACTTCGCCTGGGCCTGGCTCACCCGCTTCCTGGTCAACGTCTGCAACCAGATGACCATCGTCTACCTGCTCTTTTTCCTCCGGGACGTCCTCAAGCACGAGGACCCGGCCCTGGGGGTCCTGACCTTGACCGGCATTTACGCGGTGATGGTGATGATTACTGCGGTGATAGCGGGGCCGTGGAGCGACCGGCTGGGCCGGCGGAAACCGTTTGTGATCGGGTCCTCCGCCATCATTGCCGTCGCGGGCCTGACAATGGCCTTCTTCCCCGTGTGGACCGGCGCCCTTATCGGAGCCGGGATCCTGGGCGTGGGGTTCGGCGCCTACCTTGCCGTCGACTTTGCGCTGCTGACGCAGGTGCTGCCGCAGGCTGCCGATCGTGGCAAGGATATGGGCGTCATCAACGTCGCCAACTCGCTGCCCCAGGTTTTCGCGCCCGTCCTCGCATTCCTTGCCGTGACGTACTTCGGAGGGTACCTCACGCTGTTTATCACGGCGGCCGTCATCGGCCTGCTGGGAGCCGTATTCGTGGTCAAAATCAAGGGGGTCGACTGATTTCGGCATTTGCCCGTGCCGTATAGTTGAGGCGGACTGCACGCCCGGGGGATGAGGACTCTCCCTGCCGCTGCACCATAAGAACACAACCCCGGAATCCTGATGCCCGAGACACTTTCAGCCCATCCGTCCATGGCCGCCCGGCCCTCCACGCCGCGCCAGCGGCTGCGCTATACGCGCGTCCTGGAATCTGCCGCAGGGTTTGCCCGCAAGGGGCTGGAGTCCGTGGACCTCGCGGAAATTTCGGAAAAGTCCGGCGTGCCGCTGGGAACCGTCTACCGGTATTTCCCCACCGCCAACCACCTGATGCTGTCCCTCTACCGCCAGCAGCTGGACGAGCTTCAGGGCCGGGCCCGCACGTCAGCGGCCAGCTTCGGTGGCAAGGCCCTCACTGGCGTGGTCATGGAAATTTTCCATATGCGGGTGATGCAGCCGGCAGTCGAGCAGTGCCTGAGCCGCTGCGTCTACCTCAAGGACAAGGACACCACGGCACTCCTGCATGAAATCGACGCGCTGAGCGAAACGGCGGTGGCCATCGCCTCAGACGACGCCGTAGCGGCCCGGGTGCTCCTGCTGACCGTCACTGGTCTGGTCCAGTCCGTCCGCAACCGCCGGCTTTCGCTTTTTGAGGCCGAAGAGGACCTCAAAAAGGCCTGCACGCTGCTTGCTCCGGTGGCTGCCGGGGCCCGAGCTGCCCACCGATCCGCGTAACTGGTCTAGACCAGAGAGCCAATAAATACGTCTTTATGCGGTGACGTGGGTCACAAAAACGTCTGATTAAACGATTTGGCATGCCTTGGCATCGCCGAATGCGCTTTCCGGGGCGTGGGCGCTGTTTACTATTGCAGGACCGGAGTGGCTGGCAACCCGCATCTGCAAGGGCTTCACACCGGGCCCGCCACCATTGGGTCCACGAAGCGCCGAACATGACCACCTTGAGCCTCCCTGCGCTTGAGCCCTTCCGCGCCGTGCGCCCACGGCTAGCACCAGGAGACAACGACGTGTCCATTGACGTAATCGCACCTACAGACAATTCAGCAGCCACTGCCCTGACCGAGGCCGAGATCTTCGAGGCCCACCAGGGCGGCAAACTCTCGGTGACCAGCACCGTCCCGCTGTCCAACAAGCGCGACCTGTCTATCGCCTACACCCCCGGTGTGGCCGAGGTCAGCCGAGCCATCCACAACAACCCGGAACTCGCCAAGACTCTCACTTGGGCGCAGCGCCTGGTGGTTGTGGTCAGCGACGGCACCGCGGTGCTGGGCCTGGGCAACATCGGCGCCGCCGCCTCACTGCCCGTGATGGAAGGCAAGTCCGCCCTGTTCAAGACCTTCGGCGAGCTGGATTCCATTCCCCTGGTCCTGAACACCACGGACGTTGACGAGATCGTGGAAACCCTGGTCCGTCTGCGCCCCAGCTTCGGCGCGGTCAACCTCGAGGACATCTCGGCCCCGCGATGCTTCGAACTCGAAGAAAAGCTCATCGAAGCCCTGGACTGCCCGGTCATGCACGATGACCAGCACGGCACCGCCGTAGTGGCCCTCGCCGCCCTGACAAACGCCGCCAAGGTCACCGGCCGTGAACTCGCAGACCTCCGCGTAGTGGTTTCCGGCGCCGGAGCCGCCGGCATCGCCGTCGCCGAAATCCTGCTCGCCGCCGGCATCACGGATGTTGTCCTGCTCGATTCCAAGGGCGTCATCAACCGGGAGCGGGCCGACATCGCCGTCGACCCGCAGGGCAAGAAATCCCAGATGGCAGAGCGCAGCAACCCCCGCAGTGTCACGGGCGGCCCCGGCGAAGCGCTGCTCGGTGCTGATGTGTTCATCGGGGTTTCCTCCTCGAAGCTGGACGAGGCGCACCTGAAGCTGATGAACGCCGATTCCATCGTGTTCGCCCTCTCCAACCCGGACCCCGAAGTCCTGCCCGAGGTGGCCGCCAAGTACGCTGCCGTGGTGGCCACCGGCCGCAGCGACTTCCCCAACCAGATCAACAACGTCCTGGCCTTCCCCGGAATCTTCCGCGGTGCGCTGGACGCCGGTGCCCGCCGGATCACGCCCGCCATGAAGCTTGCCGCAGCCCGCGCCATTGCCGAGCTCGCGGAAGCTGACCTCTCGGTGGACTACATCGTGCCCAGCCCGCTGGATCCGCGCGTTGCCCCGGCAGTGACGGCGGCCGTCGCCGCTGCCGTGGACGCCGAGTAACCATCGCAGTCACACGCTGACGCAACGCCCGACGGCGGTGCCTCCCCGCGCAAGGGGGACGCACCGCCGTCGGGCGTTAAACGGCGAAGCTGACCGCCGTGCCGCCCTAAACTGGGGCTCATGAACTTGGAAACCGTGGTGAGCATCCTGTGCGGCCTGGCGATCCTGGTCGGGGTGGCGGGCACCATCATCCCCGTCTTGCCCGGCAGCTTCCTGATCGGGCTCAGCCTGCTGGCGTGGGCCATCTGGGGCGGCGCCGGGACCACGGGCTGGCTGGTCTTCGCGGTGGGAATGGTGTTTGTGCTGGCTGGCATGGCAGCCAGCGCCGTACTGACCGGACGGAAGCTCAGGCAGCACAGCATCCCAAACCGCAGCGTGGCAGTCGGCCTGGCCGCGGGTGTGGCCGGCATGTTCATCATCCCGGTGGTGGGGCTCTTTGTGGGCTTCGCCGCCGGCCTGCTGCTCAGTGAATTCCTCCGCACCCGGAACCTCGGCACGGCAATGTCCACCAGCTGGGCCGCCCTCAAAGCGACCGGGCTGGGCATGCTGGTGGAGTTCGGGCTGGCGTGCCTTGCGGCCAGCACCTGGGTGATCGGGCTCTGGGTCGCCGCGGCCACGTAGCTCGGGCACATAGGTCTGCCACGTAGCATGGAGAGATGACCGCGGGGGATGCCAGAGGACCGATCTACCGGGACACCCGTGACCTGACGCCGTTCGGGAATGTTCACATGCAGACCCCCGTCCGGGAGCTCGCCGGCAGCGTGGGCGGGCTGATCCACGGTGTGCTGGGCGGCCGGGACGCCGCGCTGATCGCCGTGGACGGCGAGGTCCCCAGACTCAAGCTGATGCCCGGAAAAGCGGCCAAGGCCGTGCACGATGCCATCTTCAGCAGTAAGGAACCGGAGCGGCTCATCGCCGTGGGCCGCGCCTATCCAGGCTGGGCCGGGCTCTGCTCCGTGATGGCCGGCCTCCTGGCGTACCAGCACGGCGGCTACCTGCGCGCGTCCGAACTCCTCCAGCGGGGCTTGTCGATCAGGAACGACGACGACGCCAACCAGTATGCGGCCACCTACCTCACGCGGGTGGTCACCCGGGTGGAGGTTGCCGAGCGCATCGAGGTCCCCGTGCTGTTCAGCCAGGAATCGGTCTTCCTGGCACTGTCGCACTCTCTGCGGGAGACGGGGCAGCTGGAAGCCGCGCTGCAGACGGTGGCCGGGCTGCCGCCGTCGTTGCCTACAGCGCTGGCGCGCTGCGCGCTGGCGTTCGCGCTGGGACGCGACAAGGAAGTGGTGATCTGGACCGAGGGGCTGCTGAACTCCGACGACCTCTCGGCGGCCCTGCTGTTGCTCCGCGGGCGCGCGTTGCGGCGGCTCGGCGCCCACGCACAAGCGCACGACGCCCTGAAGGAGGTCCTTCGCCGCCGGAAAACGGACGTCGTGCTCCGCAACGACGCCCTCACCGACCGCGCCCTGCTGGTGCTGGACAACGGCCGCAAGTCACTCAATCCGCGGGACTGGCTCCGCGGCCGGCCAGCAGCGCTGGAGACGTTCGAAGTCATCCGCAAGGACGTTGACGAGCGCCGGTTGTGGGAGCAGGAATGGGACAACCTGGACGGGAAATAGGCGTTACGCCTGAGCGGTGAGCCCGGCAACCAGCGGAACCAGCTGCTCTGAGAGGAGCACGACCCCCAGCGCAACCATGATGATACCGCTGGCAAGAGTGACTGTCCGCGCGGCACCGGGCCGGGACTGCAGGAGTTTGCGGGCCAACAGTGCCACAAAGGTGTAGACGGTTCCGGCCAGCAGGACAAAGGTCAGGCCCAGCAGGCCGGACTGGACAGGGATCGGGAGGGAGGCCTCCGGGCTGACGAACTGCGGCACCAGCGCCACATAGAACAGCAGCCCCTTGGGGTTGATGCCGCTGGTGCCCATGCCCTGAAGGAAAGTGCGGAGCTGGTTGGCGGGCTTCCCGGCGGCGTCTGCTGCACTGAAGGAGGCGCCTCGCCAGGAGCGAAGGGTGCTGATGCCCAGCCACAGCAGGTAGCACGCGCCGGCCACCGTAAGCCAGCCCAGAACGCCCGGCAGGCCGGACAGCAGGGCCGCGAGACCTGCCACCATCAGCAGCGTATGCAGGACGTAGCCGCCGCAAAGTCCGGCTACGGCCGGGATAAAGCTGCGCTGCCGCAGACCGGCCGTAATGGAGTACGCCCAGTCCACGCCGGGGGTGCACGCGAGGGCGACCGCCACCAGTATGAAGGCGAAAAATAACTGGGGATTCATGGCGGGCTCCTGTCCGATTTAGGTACAGGACAAACCTATGAAGTATTCGGCCATAAGTGCTTACCCTTTTCGCTCGACTCGAGCCTGAATTGGTAAGATATTTGCGTGATTGACCATATAGATAGGAATATTTTGCGCCACCTCAAGGAGGATGGCCGAATGACTGCCACGGCACTGGCCGCGAAGGTCGGGCTCACGGTGGCGCCGTGCCACCGGAGGCTCCGGGACCTCGAGACGTCGGGGGTGATCCGCGGCTACAAAGCGGACATCGACCCCGCCGCCGTCGGGCTGGGTTTCGAGGCCATTGTGTTTGTCACTTTGCGCCAGGTGGACCGCTCCACCATGGAGATCTTTGAGAACCGCGTGGCGGAGAATCCGAACATCGTGGAGGCGCAGCGGCTCTTCGGCTCCCCGGACTACCTGCTGAAGGTCATCGCCGAGGACCTGCCCGGCTACCAGCGCTTCTACGACGCCGAGCTCACGTCACTGCCCGGGGTTGAGCGACTGACATCCACGCTGGTGATGAAGAACCTGAAGTCCAATGCAGGTCCGCCGGTGTAGCGCGCGTGCTCATCGCGCCGGCTGTCCCACGCCATCCCGTCTACGCCGCAGGACTGACATGGACGATGATCACTTGGGTGTCCTTGGTGCCGTCGTAGCGGAGGTCGTAGTTCACTTCCAGCCCCGCGGAGGTGCCGGAAGTTATGGAAAAGTCGCTCTTTCGTTCCGGGTCCCGCTCGGCACCGGCGATCCAGCGTTCTGCGGAGTCGGCGTCGACCCCGTACCGCTCCACGCCGTCCCGGATGAGCTCAAAATACTCGTTCGGCGAGGAGTTGAGGAAAGCCGCGTTTTCTTCGGAGTTCTTGTCGATCAGGCCGGAGTCGGCGGCAGCGTCCATGGCGGCATCTTCCCCCGAACCGCTGCCGCTGCCCCCGGCTCCGCTACTTCCGGAACCGGCCCCGTTGCTGGCCTTTTCCTGCTCGTCGGCGTTGCAAGCACCGGCTTGCAGGCCGATTCCAGCCCTGCCGCTGTGGACTTCAGCAGCAACAGGAGCGACCACGTCCAGTCACTCCGGAGACGTTCGCCGTCGTGCCCTTTCCAGGCGCCGGTGCTGATGGCCCTGCTGAGCTGCTGGCCGAGCAGGCTTAGCCCGTTGGCGCCGCCTGCAAGTTCTTTGGCGAGCTGCCGCAACTGGGCCACGTCGCGGCCGTAAAAGTTCCCCGCCATGTCTCTCCCTGAATGGATTCCCGTGCCAGCCTAGCTGCGATGCGTCCTCGCGGGCGATGGGAAAGCTCCCCGTGCGGGGTTGAATGCGGGCCCGGAATGACGGACTTCAGTCCTGCAGCAGCCCGGTGGTCCGGTACGGGATGACTTCGCGCAGGAACATGCTGGTGGAGGTGCGGACGATTCCGGGGCAGAGCCGGATCTCCTCGGACACGCGGTAGAGGTCGTCCGGGCTGGTGGCCACTACGCGGATCAGCAGGTCGGTGTCGCCGGCAGGGGCATGGCATTCCAGCACCTCGGGGATCATGCGGAGCGCCGCGATCGCTTCGTTGAGGTGGCTCTGGTCCAGTTCGGCGCTGACGGCCGCCGCCACACCGCGGCCCAAGGCGGAAGGGAGCACCCGGCTGCTGTTGGGACGAAGGGCGCCCGACGCCGACATCCGCTCCAGGCGCGACTGGACGGTGCCGCGCGCCAGGCCCAGTCGCTGGGCCAGCACCATGATGGGCACGCGTGGGTCCTCGTCCAGGGCATCGAGGATGTGCTTGTCCGTGGCGTCCAATTGCTGCAATCTGATCAGTTCCTGTCGGAGTGTGTGGCTGCTATTGGTCAGACTGACCAACGAAATGCATGCCGGTTGCCCCAACTGTATGGCGTCTGCTCAAATTATGGCAACAAGGGCTGAGGCTACCGCCGAATCCCGCAGGCTACAGGAACACCGGCACACCACCCGGCAACTGGACACCGCCTCCCGCAAGGAGGACGCCGCTGATTGACACTTGTTCACACCACGGTCATTCTGCACACACGGCAAGAGCCCCTGAGCCACCGACGTCGGATCCCCGAAGTCATCGGTAGCTGAGAGGCTCTTGTGCTGTCCGGACTAGGGTTGACACATGACCCCAGCCGGCCGCTTTGCCCCCAGCCCGTCCGGTGAACTCCACGTGGGGAACCTCCGCACCGCGATGCTCGCCTGGTTGTTTGCCCGGTCCACTGGCCGCGACTTCCTGCTGCGCGTCGAGGACCTTGACCGGGCGCGGGCGGGCGCGGAGGCAGTGCAGCTCCGCGATCTGGAGGCCGTGGGCGTGACGTGGGACGGCGCCGTCGTGCGCCAGGCGGACCGGGCTGCCATCTACGCCGAGGCGATCGGGCGGCTGACTGCTGCAGGGCTCACCTATGAATGCTTCTGCACGCGCCGTGAAATCCAGGAGGCGCCGTCAGCGCCGCACGCGCCGCAGGGCGCCTATCCGGGCACCTGCCGTGACCTCGATCCTGCTGAGCTGGACTTCAAGCGCTCCACGCGGCCGGCCGCCATCCGGCTTCGCGCCGGAACAACGGAATACTCCGTGCAGGATCTGCTGCATGGGGAGTTCACCGGCGTCGTGGATGATTTTGTCCTCCGCCGCAACGACGGTGTTACCGCCTACAACCTGGCTGTCGTGGTGGACGACGCCGCGCAGGGCATCGACCAGGTGGTGCGGGGCGATGACCTGTTGCCGTCCACGCCCAGGCAGGCGTATCTAGCGCTGCTGTTGAATATTCCTATTCCGGAATATGCGCACGTGCCGTTGGTGGTGAATTCCGACGGCGCCCGGCTGGCCAAGCGCGACGGCGCCGTGACGTTGGGCGACCTCTCCCGCGCGGGCGTTTCCGCCGCTGACGTGCGGAACCTCATCCTGCAGTCCCTGGGGCTTGCGGGCGGGACGCTGGAGCAAGCCCTCGCAACGTTCAGGCCGTCAGGGCTGCCACGGGAACCGTGGGTTTGGAGCGGCCCCCAGTAGGCCCGCGAACAGACACTCGCAGCCCGGCGCGTAGGCTTAAGCCATGTCGGAACCCGAATTCACTGAAGCCAAACTCCCTCAACCGGGATTCACTGTCGAGACCGCGAAGGTCCTGGCCGAGGTGGCCCACAACCGGCAGAAGGACAAGCTCAAGCGCCCTTACCGTGATCATGTGATAGCGGTAGGGGATGCCCTGGCAGATTTCGACGACGATATCCGGATCGCCGGTTACCTTCATGACATTGCCGAAGACACTCCCATCACGCGGCAGGCGCTGTTGGATATGGGCGTTTCCGAGCGGGCAGCGGACATCATCGAGCGGGTCACCAACCGGCTGCACGACAATCCCGATGATTATCAGGCCGGAATGCACTTCATCGCCGAGGACCACGACGCGGCCCTGGTGAAGATCGCGGACAACGCCCACAATTCCCTGCCCGAACGCGTCAGGGCTCTCGCCGCGAAGTGGCCGGACAAGCCGCCGGTCACCAAGTACCGGGATGCCCGTCCGGTGCTGTATGCCGCCGTCGACGTCGAGGAAGTCCGGAAGATCCTTGCGCGGGTTAATCCCTGGCTGCTGAAGGAGTTGGACGACAGGCTCGACGATGAAGACGACACGGATTACGAGAACCTGACGTACGACGACGCCCCCTAGCAACGCAGGGTCACTTACGGCCCATCCGGGGGCGAAACATGGGCCGTACCTGACCCCGCCTTGCCTAGCTTAGACCCGCCCCAGCGAGTCGATGTCCTCAAGGAACAGTTCCTGGACTTCCTGGCTCACAGTGGTCCGGGTATCGCCGATCGCGTCGAGGTAGTCCTGGGTGCAGGGCCCCTTCCGGACCGCCTCGCGGACTGAAACGTTACCGCCCGAAGCCGCCCCGCCGTCGTCGTACACTGCCTTTTCCAGCGCACGCTGGGAGGCGCTGCGGGCGGCATACTCAATGTCCGCGGGGGAGAAGCCCTCGGTCCGTTCCACCAGGAGCTCCACGTCCACATCGTCCACCACGGTGGCCGGGATGAAGCGCTGCCACATGGCTTCGCGGGCCTGGCGGTCCGGGAGGCCGATGGGGATGACGTAGTCGAACCGGCCGTGCCGCAGGAATGCGGTGTCCAGTGCGCGGATGAAATTGGTGGCGCACACCAGCAGGCGGCCGGGCTGTTCGCGGAACGCCGGGATGATCTTCAGGAGCTCGTTCGTGACGCCCTGCAGGGGAGACGGCGGTTCACCGGAACGCTGGGACGCGATCTCTTCCACCTCGTCGATGAACACCACACAGTGTTCCAGCTCCGCGATCTCGAGGAACGTTTCGCGCAGGGCCCCGGCGAGGCCCTTGGGGTCGGAGGCCAGCCGGGACGGGAAAACCTCCACGAACGGCCACTCGAGCCGGGACGCGATGGCCTTCGCAAACGTGGTCTTGCCGGTGCCGGGAGGGCCAAACAGCACCACGGCACGTGGCGGCACCACACCGTATTCATCGGCGAGGTCGGCCTCCGCGAGGGGCAGGACCAGCCGGCGCTCCAGGAGTTCCTTTTCCTTGCGCATGCCGGCCACGTTTTCCCACAGGTCCCGGGCCAGGATCCGGCCGCCCAGCTGGCCCAGCGCCCCCAGCTCCTGCCGCTGGACGGGAATGGTCCGCTCGAAATAGCGCAGGTTCTTCTTGAGCGCGAAACCGCGGCTGAGGAACGCCTCCACACGGGTTTCCGCTTCCGGCATCAGCGCGGAGAGTTTGTTAAGGCCGTGCGGCGCCATCCGGTTTTCGACGGCGGCGAGCAGCGAGGTGCCGATCCCGCGCCCGCGGTATTCCGGCAGTGTGGCCAGGAAGACGATCCAGCCCTGGTCATGCGCGGCGCGGCCGACGGCGGCGCCCACCACCTGATCACCCTGCACCGCCACCACCGCGTGGTCCTTCTCGCAGGATGCCAGCACCTCGGAGAGGGCGTAGACGGGTTCCACATTTGAGTCCTTGAGCGACTCCCAGAGGTGCAGGATCCCGTCCAGGTCTGCTGAATGGAAATCCCTGATGCGCCAGTTGGTCATGCCATGTCTCCCGGGTGGTTCGTCGTTGAGCCAGATTGAGCCAAGATAAGCTTGTCTGCTCGAGCATATGCGAACCACCGCGGCCAGGGGTTGCGGGGACGTTGCGTTACGCCCCCGCAACCCGCAACCCGCCCCGCGGACCCTGCGGGACCTCAGTCCCGGTCTGCCGGGGCGCCCGGTGACGGACGGTTGGCCACCCGCGGGAACGGGCCGGTGTAGCCGTCGCGGATGGCGGCGATCTCCAGGACGCGCTCCCGGCACAGGCGCCAGCCGAGCATCAGGGCAGGGATGACAATTACCAGGGAAGCGATGGTCCAGGTGCCGACGGGAGAGTCGAAGGCCATCAGGATCAGGACCGCCAGCAGGAATGCGAGCGTGACCCAGCCGGTGACCGGGGAACCGGGCATCCGGAAGGCCGGGCGGAGCAGTTCGCCGCGGGCTGCCAGCTGGGCCAGCTTCATCTGGCAGAGCACAATCATGGCCCAGCTGCTGATGATGCCGAGCGAGGCGATGTTCAGCACGATCTCGAACGCTTCGGCCGGAACCAGCGCGTTGAGGATCACGCCGAGGACAGCCACGGCGGCAGTCATGGCAATGCCGCCGTAAGGGACGCCGGCTTTGTTCATGAGACCGGCGAACTTCGGAGCGGAGCCTGACAAGGACATGGAGCGCATGATGCGGCCGGTGGAGTAGAGGCCGGCGTTGAGCGAGGACAAGGCTGCGGTGAGGACCACAAGGTTCATGATGGCGTCCACGCCGTCCACCCCGATGGAGCCGAAGAAGGTGACAAACGGACTTTCGCCGGCCTTGTAGGACGTGAAGGGCAGCAGGAGGGACAGCAGGATCAGGGATCCGACGTAGAACACCGCGATGCGGACGATGACCGTGTTGATGGCCTTCGGCATGATCTTTTCCGGGTTTTCGGTTTCGCCGGCGGCGGTGCCGATGAGCTCGATGGAGGCGTAGGCGAACACCACGCCCTGCATCACCACGACCGCGGGCAGCAGGCCGTTGGGGAACATGCCGCCGTTGTCGGCGATCAGGGTAAAACCGACCTCCTGGCCGTCCACCGGGGTGCCGAAGATAACGAAGTAGATGCCCACGACCAGGAAGGTCACCAGTGCCACCACCTTGATGAGCGCAAACCAGAACTCCATCTCACCGAAGACCTTGACGGAAACCAGGTTCAGGCCGAGAACCAGGACCAGGGCACCCAAAGCCCAGGTCCACTGCGGCACCTCCGCGATCGGCGCCCAGTACTTCTTGAAGAAGTTCATGTAGAGCGCGACGGCGGTAATGTCCACGATTGCCGTCATCGCCCAGTTGAGCCAGTAGAGCCAGCCGGTGACGAACGCGGCCTTCTCTCCGAAAAACTCCCGGGCGTAGGACACGAAGGAGCCGGAGGACGGGCGGTGCATCACGAGTTCCCCGAGCGCACGCAGGATCAGGAAGGCGAAGAAGCCGCAGACGGCGTAGCTGAGGATGAGGGCCGGTCCGGCGGCGGCCAGCCGCCCTCCGGCACCCATAAAGAGCCCGGTGCCGATAGCACCGCCGATTGCGATCATCTGGACCTGGCGGGGTTTCAGTCCTTTGTGGTAGCCCGCGTCCTCGATATGGAGTGCGGCCTCGGAGGCCTTGGCGTGCGCCGGAATGGTGTGGTCGCTGATGGCCGCTGGCTGGCTGCCGGCAGGTTTTTGGGCAGACGTTTGCTGGGACGGTGTCATGGGGGTCCTTTGGGTTCCTGTTCGGAGAGTGCGGGGTGAAGCAGGGGTTACTTGCTGAGGTTGGCCAGGCGTTGCGGGCTGAGGAGGTCCGTGAGCTGCTCGGCGGTGAGCAGCCCGTGTTCCAATACGAGCTCGGCAACGCCCTTGCCGGTGGCGAGTGCCTCCCGGGCGATTGCGGTGGCCGTGGCGTAGCCAAGGTGGGGGTTAAGCGCGGTGACCAGGCCGATTGACTGTTCCACGGTGAGCCGCAGGTGCTCGGTGTTTGCGGTGATGCCCCGGACGCAGCGTGCCGTGAGGGTGCGGCAGGCTGCCTCCAGGTGGGAGATGCTTTTGTGGAGGCTGTGGACAATGATGGGTTCGAAAGCGTTGAGCTGGAGCTGCCCGGCTTCGGCGGCCATAGTGATGGTGACGTCGTTGCCGATGACTTCGTAGGCCACCTGGCTGACCACTTCCGGGATCACCGGGTTGATCTTGCCGGGCATGATGGATGAGCCGGACTGGACGGCCGGCAGGTTGATCTCGCCAAAGCCGGCGCGCGGGCCGGAGGAGAGCAGGCGGAGGTCGTTGCAGATCTTCGAGAGCTTCACGGCCACGCGCTTGAGCACG